>NZ_DHEI01000140.1:0-21535 GCF_002399805.1 Flavobacterium sp. UBA4854 | reverse complement strand
TCGTTTCCAGTTCCTTTAAAATAATATTTTAAATCTTCTTCTGTCGAAATTGTTGAAGTTGTTGCTGCAGAATCTTTGTTTGCTGTCGTTTTACAGCCTATTATTAAAATTGATAATAACAATATTGAAAGTATTTTTTTCATGATATCTCAGTTTAAAAAAGTGTTTCTTTATAAAAACGCCTGTAAAATTCTTATGAATTTACGACATTTTTTTGAAATGCTTATTTAGAATCCTTTCAAATTTTAAAAAACTAAGTAATCAAAAATCATTTAAAAACCCTTACTACGTAAAAGATTACGCCAAAATACGTAGTTACCAAAACGTACTCAGATCAAAAAAATAAATTAATTACGTATTTTTATAAGTACAAATACTTATATTTGCGTAGTAATACTTAATTAAAGAAATCATGATTAGAGTAATAGTAGTTGGAAACGGCATGGTTGGTTATAAATTTTGTGAAAAGTTTGTCGCAAAATCAGGACAGGAAAAGTATCAAATCACAGTATTTGGAGAAGAGCCAAGACGCGCTTATGATCGCGTTCATTTAAGCGAATACTTTGGAGGAAAAACAGCAGATGATCTATCATTATCGACTACTGAATGGTACGAACAAAACAATATTATTCTAAACACATCTGAGTTAATTACAGATATTAATCGTGATGGAAAAACCATACATACACATCTAGGCAAAACACATACGTACGACTACTTAGTTCTGGCTACAGGTTCTTCCGCTTTTGTACCGCCAATTGAAGGTGTAGAAAAAGAAGGTGTTTTTGTGTACAGAACTATCGAAGATCTAGATGCTATTATGGCTTACGCTAAAAAAATAAAACAAAAAGGCGCCACAGAAGCTGCGGTTTTAGGTGGAGGTTTATTAGGATTAGAAGCAGCGAAAGCCGTTCGTGATTTAGGATTGAATCCGCATGTGGTGGAGTTTGCTCCTCGATTGATGCCGAGACAATTGGATCAAGGCGCGAGCGATATGCTTCAATCAAAAATTGAAGAATTAAACATTGGTATTCATATAAACAAAGCAACACAATATATTGACGGAAAAGAAAGTATAACGGGAATGATGTTTGCAAACGACGAATTGTTAAAAGTAGACATGTTGGTTATATCTGCCGGAATTAAACCTCGTGACGAACTCGCAAGAGTTTCAGGACTTGAAGTTGGCGTTAGAGGCGGAATTGTGGTAAACAATCAAATGCGAACATCGGATCCTTCTATTTTTGCGATTGGCGAGGCAGCGCTTTACAATCACAACATTTACGGACTTGTTGCGCCAGGTTACGAAATGGCCGATGTAGCTGCTGAGCAAATCTTAAATGGTGAGAAAACCATGAGAGAAACCATCGATATGTCAACACAATTGAAATTAATTGGTGTTGAAGTTGCAAGTTTTGGTGATCCTTTTATAGAAAACAATGACGTTACTGCTATTATTTATGAAAATAAACTAAGTGGCGTTTACAAAAGAATCAACGTTACCAAAGATTCTAAAAAACTGTTAGGCGGAATTTTAGTTGGAGATTCCAGCGATTACAATTCGCTTTTCCAGATTTACATCAACGAAATGGCATTGCCAAAAAATCCTGAAGATTTGATTTTAGGTTCTCGCGATGGTTCTGAAGGTTCTTCTTTAGGAAGCGTAATGGATTTGCCAGACACAGCAGTGATCTGTTCTTGCGAAAATGTCACTAAAGGTTCAATTTGTTGTAAAATTTTAGACGAGTCCTGCGCTACTTTTTCAGATGTTGTAAAAGCAACTAAAGCAACTTCTGGTTGTGGAGGCTGTAAACCAATGGTTTCTGATTTGGTAAAAGCGACTCAAAAATCTTTAGGAAAAGAAGTTAAAGAAGTGATCTGCGAGCATTTCAGCTACATGCGTCAGGAATTATTTGATCTAGTAAAAATCAACAAATATGAGAATTTTTATGATGTTTTAGATCATCACGGAAAAGGCGATGGTTGCGAGGTTTGCAAACCAGTTGTAGCTTCTATTTTCTCAAGTATTTATAATGATACTGCAAACAAACATGTTACAACTCAAGATACAAACGACAGATTTTTAGCGAACATTCAACGAAACGGAACGTATTCTGTTGTTCCAAGAGTTGCCGGCGGAGAAATTACTGCTGAAAAACTAATCGTAATTGGCGAAGTGGCAAAACAATTCGATTTATATACTAAAATTACAGGAGCGCAAAGAGTCGATTTATTCGGAGCGCATTTGAGCGATTTACCTAAAATCTGGAAAATCCTAATCGACAATGGTTTTGAAAGCGGTCACGCTTACGGAAAATCGCTTCGTGCCGTAAAAAGCTGTGTAGGAAACGCTTGGTGTCGTTACGGAATGGACGACAGCGCTGGTTTTGCCATCGAACTAGAAAACAGATATAAAGGAATCCGTTCTCCTCATAAATTAAAAGGTGGCGTGTCAGCCTGCATTCGCGAATGCGCAGAAGCCCGCGGAAAAGATTTCGGATTAATTGCTGTTGAAGGCGGATGGAATTTATATATCGCAGGAAATGGAGGTGCAAATCCAAAACACGCGGTTTTATTAGCAGAGAAAATCGACAAAGAAACGGTTATTAAATACATGGACAGATTTTTAATGTATTACATCCGAACCGCTGGTCCGCTGATTCGAACTTCAACTTGGTTAGAAAAACTAGACGGAGGCTTAGAATATTTGAAACAAGTAATCATCGAAGACAGTTTAGGAATCTGTGAAACTTTAGAAGCCGAAATGCAGACTTTAGTTAACACTTTCGAATGCGAATGGAAACAAGTTCTAGAAAAACCAAGATTAATGAAACGTTTCAACCATTTCGTAAACTCTGATGAAAAAGACGACAATATCGCTTTTGTTCCGTTAAGAGATCAAAAAATGCCAAAAGCCTGGACTTAAAAAAAATCTTGCCACAAAGACACAAAGACACAAAGTCAAATTACAAAAACTTAAAAAAACTTAGCGCCTTTGCGCCTTCGTGGCAAAACAACATAAAGCTCCAAAAAAAATCATTAAACGTTGCTGTCCCTCTTACCCTCTTTTTTACTGCGCCATCAAACTCTCTTGATTCTAAAAAGAGGGCTAAGAAACAGGAACCAAAAACTTAATCAAAATGGAAGAAATCTTAAATCAATACGAAACAGTTCACGCAAGCGATGCAACAATTTGGTTCAAAGCTGGTAAAGTAGAAGATTTTCCAACCAACCGAGGAGGCTGTATCAAATACAAAAACAAACAAATTGCGATTTTCAATTTTGCACGTCGCAACGAATGGTACGCATGCCAAAACGCCTGTCCGCACAAAATGGAAATGGTGCTGTCAAGAGGAATGACTGGTTCTACAGACGATATTCCAAAAATCGCTTGTCCGATGCATAAAAAGACTTTTTCTTTAGTAGATGGTTCAAATCTAAACGGCGAAGATTATAGTATTGCAACGTATCCGATTAAGATTGTTGAAGATGAAGTTTTTGTTGGGTTTGTAGATTAAGCACGCAATCTTGTCATTTCGACGAACGAGAAATCACACTCGGGAGTCGACAAAGATTGGCGACATTCTATACGGAGTTTCAAGTGTGATTTCTCGTTCCTCGAAATGACAAAATCTGACGTAATACTCTTGACGATGCAGATTAAATCCAAAAAATCCTTTTAATCTGTGGCAAAAAAACAAAACAATAATTCGTGCTAATTCGTGAAATTCGTGGCGAAAAAAAACTTAATTCCGTATCTTTGAAATTCTATTATCAAACCAAAAAATGACTACACCTTTTCAAAAAGCAAGCGAATGGATTGACGCCGAAAACGCTCAGGATCCAAACATCGAATTAGACCAAAACAAAGAATATCCAAAAGAATTATTGTATTCAAACAGGATGTACGAAAAACTGATGCAGTTTGAACCAAATGCTTCAGAAGAAATTCAGATTGCTTCAAAAGCACAGCATATCTGCCGATGGAAAGTCGCTCGTGAATCTTACCCAATGGATCGTGTTGGTTATTTGAAATGGAGAGAAGAATTAAAAAAATTCCACGCAAAAACTACTGCTGAAATTCTAGAAAAAGCGGGTTACAATCAAGCTTTTATTGATCGTGTTTCTTTTCTAATTGAAAAAAAACTACTTAAAAAAGATGCTGAAACCCAATTATTAGAAGATGTAATTTGCCTTGTGTTTTTAGAATATTATTTAGAGCCCTTTGTTCACAAACATGACGAAGAAAAACTAAAAAACATCATCAAAAAAACTTGGGATAAAATGTCAGACAAAGGACATCAGGAAGCTTTAAAAATCAATTATTCGGAAGAAAACTTAAACCTAATAAAAGCTTCTTTAGGATTGTAAAAAGATATGAAAAAAAGCAATCAGGAAGCTGCAGAAAAAATCACTTTCAAAAATTTACGACGACTGTATTTTTTTGCCCTTCTTACTATTGCCTTAACCATAATAATCAGTCAGTTTCTCGTTCAATACAATCTGAATCAGCAATTAAGCGATTCTAAGATCATCAATTTTTCTGGAAAACAGAGAATGCTGAGCCAGAAAATTGTCAAAGAAGTACTGATTTTACATTACGTTTCTGATTCGGCTACGGCCAAAAAAACTTCGCACTTAAAAGAAGTTTTAGCACTTTGGAAGAAAAACCAAAATGCATTAGAAAACGGAAACGATAGTTTAGCTTTCCCAAAAGAAAAAAGTGAAACGCTAAATAAATTGTATCAGGAAATCAATCCGATTTTCAATAAAATTGCTGAGACAGTCGATTCTTTTCTATTGAATTTACAACAAAAAAAATCAGCTTCTGAAAATCAAAAACTGGTTCAAACTATTTTAGAAAACGAAGGCATTTTCCTTTCTAAAATGAATCAAATTGTAACCCAATACGATCTTGAAGCGCACGAAAAAGTAACAGAACAACGCCGAATCGAATATTGGATTTTCGGTTTTACACTACTTGTTCTGCTTCTAGAATTCTTCTTCATTTTTAAACCAACCAACAAGAAAATTGAAAGGTTAATTGCCCAGCTTTTATCTTCTGAAAAGAAAGCCTTAAAACTGGCATACGACACCGAAATCATCAGCGAAATCAAAGAAAACTCTGTAAAAGAATTAAAATCTTTGAATTATGCGATGGAAAATACATTGCTTTATTGCAGAATTTCGCCAGACGGCTCGATCATTCATATTGGAGAAAAATTTGCCAAACTTTTAAATTACACCAAGTTTTCTTCCAACAAAAAATTCTCTGAAGTTTTAACCGTTGACGAAAAAGAACAAACCAATTTTGATCGCTTAATATTCGAAAAGCAACGAAGTGGCTGGCAAGGCGAAATCAAAATCATCAATAAAGATGAAAAAGAAATCTGGCTTGATTTATCAATGGTTCCCGTAATGATCAAAAAAGACGAATTAGAACTTTTGATTGTTTGTTTCAACATCACCGAACGCAAAAAAGCACAGCGTGAAGTCGAACGCTTAAACCTTGAAAATACAACGGAAAAAATCAATCAGCAGAAGATTATTTCTAGCAAAATTGTTGAAAATCAGGAAAACGAACAAAACCGAATCGCCAAAGAAATCCACGACGGAATCGGTCAAATGCTTACGGGTTTAAAATTCAGTTTAGAAAGTATCAATCTCGATGACAGAGAAAAATCAGAACAAAAAATTGAGTATTTAAAGAAACTTTCTTTGGATATTATAAAAGGTGTAAGAACGGCGACTTTCAACTTAATGCCACCAGAATTAAGCGATCACGGAATTGTTTCGTCACTTTCAAAACTTACGCAAGAACTTTCTAAACTAACGGGAAAAGAAATCCTTTTCTACAACAAAACCGATTTTGACCAACGTTTAGATTCGTTAATAGAAATCAATATTTATAGACTTACGCAGGAAGCCATAAACAACGCCATCAAATACGCCGAATCTTCTCATATTATTGTACAACTTTCACACAGCGAAACACTTCTAAGTATCATCGTTGATGATAACGGAAAAGGTTTTGATGTTAATTCAGTCGACAAAAAACGCAACAGCGAATCTGGAATGGGGCTTTTATTCATGAAAGAAAGAATCCAATACATCAACGGTCGCGTTTTCATGAACTCCATTCCAGGCGAAGGAACGAGAATTACATTCAACATTCCGATTCTCAAATGAGATAATGTGTCAATTACATAATTAAAGTAATTTTAAACATTATCTAATTGCCAAATTAACTAATTATCTAATTCATTTGGGCGAGCCACCATCCCGATAAGAGGGCAAATATACTTTGTCTTTATTCGCCCTCTTATCGGGATGCTGTCGGGCTATCCGCGCTACTTCGGTAGCCTGCTCCTATCCCTCTCGCGGGCAGTCGTTTTCAAAAGATAATTATTACTAGTCAGAAGATCAAACGTTCTATTTGTCATCTCGACGAAGGAGAGATCACACGAGAAACTCCACAATCTAAATCGCCAATCTTTGTCAAATCTCTAGTGTGATCTCTCCTTCGTCGAGATGACAAACTTGATGTAAAACTTTCTCAGAATTTACCGTTTTATCCTTGAAATTTAAAATTCCCAACATTAGAAATTTTAATCTTAGAATTAAAAATCTAAAAAATTACGTATATTAGCGTCTTCTTTATAGATGAATATACGTAAAAATCTAGAATCTAAATTAAGTAAACTATGAGTAATATCATTCGTGTAGTATTAGCAGATGACCATGTTTTTGTTAGAGACGGAATCAAATCTTTGCTGGAAAACGAAGCAAACATTGAGGTTGTAGGCGAAGCTATTGATGGTGCAGATGCACTTGAAGTCGTTGCGTCAACTAAACCTGACTTACTTATAGTAGATATTCGTATGCCTAATCTAACTGGTATAGAGGTAGTAGAAAAACTTAGAAACGAGAAAAACAATGTAAAAATCATCATGCTTTCGATGCACGAATCAGAAGAATATGTATTGAAATCTATAAAAGCTGGAGCTGATGGTTATTTACTAAAAGGTTCAAGCAAAGAAGAATTTTTAAAAGCGCTTCATACTGTTTCTGCTGGAGGAAAATATTTCAGTGGCGATATCTCTTCTATTTTAATTGGACAATTAACAAATTCGTCTGCATCATTAGAACCTAAACAAACTTTAGGTGAAGAAATGATGATTACAAAAAGAGAAAAAGAAATACTTACGCTTTTATTATCAGGAAAAGGAAACAAAGAAATCGCTGAAGCTTTAGATATTAGTAAACGAACTGCCGAAGTACACCGTTTCAACTTAATGAAAAAGCTGAAAGTGAAAAACTTAATGGAACTTTCTAATAAAGCGACTGAGTATTCTTTAATTTAAAAAAAATACGTATAAATACGTAATTATTTTTCAAAAACTGCGTTTTAGCAGGTTTCAACTAAGTTATAGTACTTATTTTTACATAAAAATATAAGTGCTATGAAAAATACAAATTCACTATCGCAATCACACAAAATTTTATTTTTGAACACATTGGCCTTTACAGTGTGTTTTGCCTGCTGGACATTAAACGGGGTTTTAGTAACCTTTTTAGTTGATAACGGAATTTTCCATTGGGATGTTATTCAAGTTGGATGGCTTTTAGGAATTCCAATTTTAACGGGATCTATCATGCGTCTGCCAATCGGAATCCTTACGGATAAATTTGGAGGAAAATATGTTTTTTCACTTTTATTACTGCTTTGTTCAATTCCGCTGTTTCTCCTTCCCTATGCTGACAGTTTTGCCATGTTTGCTTTACTAAGCTTTTTATTTGGAATGGTCGGAACCAGTTTTGCTGTCGGAATTGGTTATACTTCAATCTGGTATCCAAAAGAATGGCAAGGTCGTGCGCTTGGAATATTCGGAATGGGAAATGCTGGTGCTGCAATTACAACTTTTTTGGCTCCTTCATTATTAAACCATTTTTCAATAGATGATCCGCAAAACGGCTGGAAAGTGTTGCCTGTTATGTATGCTATTTCATTGGTAATAATTGGCATTGCCTTTTTAATTTTCGCTCGAAATAAAAAAATAGAAAGCAACGGAAAATCTGTTTCACAAATGCTTACGCCTTTAAAATCACAAAGAGTATGGCGTTTTGGAGCATATTACTTCTTAGTATTTGGATGTTTTGTGGCTTATTCACAATGGCTATTGCCAAACTTCATGAACGTATATCAAACAAGTTTAGTTATGGGAGGTTTATTTGCAACAATGTTTAGTTTACCTTCAGGAGTAATTCGTGCATTCGGCGGGTATTTATCAGATAAATTCGGAGCTAGAAAAGTAATGTATTGGGTTTTGGGTTCTTCAGTAATTTTGAGTGCATTGCTATCAATTCCTAAAATGGAAATCACCACTTCTGGTCCGGGAATTCTAGCTGCTAAAAAAGGCGTTGTAAACGAAATCAGTGATAAAACCGTAAAAGTTGGTGATAAAGAATATCCAATTGCCCAAAAAACAACCAACACTAATGAAAGCACTATTTTTCCAACCACATCAAGTTGGCAAGATGTTGTAGTCGCGCACAATCAAAGCGTGGCTAAAAAAGAACTAATTGCAAGAGGTGTTACTGTGATTAAGTTTGATGCAAATATGTGGGTGTTTCTGATTTTAGTAATTCTAATCGGAATTTCTTGGGGAATTGGAAAAGCTGCAGTTTACAAGCACATTCCAGAATATTTTCCAAATGAAGTTGGTGTTGTTGGCGGAATGGTTGGAATGATTGGCGGTTTAGGTGGATTCTTCGGTCCAATTATCTTCGGATATTTACTAACGGCAACCGGAATCTGGTCTAGTTCATGGATCTTTATTCTAATCTTTTCAACTGTCTGCCTGGTTTGGATGCATTACACTATAACACAACTATCTAAAAAGAAACAAATCAAAGTAAGTAAAGCAAAATTAGAACCAGCATATTAGACTTAGATTAAAAAAAAATTAGAAATATGATTCCAGTCATAGTAAAACATGGCTTTTTCTTATAAATTTACCTTCGATAAAAATCAAACAATTTTATGAAAAAACTTAAACTAATTTTAATACTTATCGTAGGATTAAGTTTCGAAATCCAAGCACAAGAATTAGATGTAAACCTTCAACTCAGACCACGTTTTGAATATAGAAACGGATACAAACAACCAATATCTTATGGTCAAGAAGGAACATCACAAATTTCACAGCGTTCTCGCTTAGGCATTAATTACAAACAAGACGACTTAATTGTAAAATTAACTTTTCAAAATACCAGAACATGGGGAGATGTCCCTCCGGCAACGGTTGCAGATAAAAATGGAGTGGCTGTTTTTGAGGCTTGGGCACAATATAATTTTACCGAGAAATGGAGTGCTAGAATGGGACGTCAGGTTCTTTCTTATGATAATCAGCGTATTTTGGGTGAAATGGATTGGGCACAACAAGGTCAAAGCCATGACGCACTTATCGTAACTTATCAAACTGAAAAACAAAAATTAGATTTTGGTGGGGCTTATAATTCAACAGCAGAAAATGTCGTTCAAACTCCTTATACAGTTGCAAATTATAAAGCTATGCAATATGCTTGGTATCATAATCAATTCAACGAAAATCTAGGCGCTAGCTTTTTATTATTGAATACAGGTTATGAATATGCTCCTAATCCTGCTCCTTCTACTAAGCTATTAGTAGATTACATGCAAACTTTTGGACCTTATTTAACTTATAAAAAAGGAAAAATTGATACCAGCTTTTGGCTGTACGGACAAACTGGAAAAAACACCGATCAACAAGTAAGCGCATGGAATGCTGCAGCTAATTTTGGATATAATATTACTAATGCCTTCAAAGTTGGTTTGGGCTACGAATTTTTATCAGGAAAAGATTCAAATGACGGAAGCACGGTAATCAAATCATTCAATCCGATTTTTGGAACTAATCACGGACTTAACGGTTACATGGATTATTTTTATGTTGGAAATCATCTGAAAAACGTTGGTCTGCAAGATGCTTTTATCAAATTGAATTATAATGTCAATAAGTGGCAATTTGCTTTAATTCCGCACGTATTCTTATCTGCTGCTGATGTAGTTACACCAGTAAATGAAAAATTAGATTCGTATTTAGGAACTGAGGTTGACGCAACTTTTGGATATAATTTCAGGAAAAACGTAACGGTAACTGGAGGTTATTCTCAAATGTTTGGATCTAAAACAATGGAATTTGTTAAAGGCGGAGATACTAGCCATACCAATAACTGGGCTTGGTTAATGATTTCTGTTGATCCGAAAATTTTTAGCTGGAAAAAATAATTTTTCTTGAAAATTAACTTAAAAATTTTACCCTTTTCTCATTTCGAAAAAAGGGTATTTTTTTTGATCTAATATAAACTCATTATATACTTTAATTATTTATATTTGAATCGATTATGAACCCCCAATTCTATCCTAATGAAACCATTTCTAAAATTATCTCTGGTGACTTTTATTGTCACGCAGACAGGCATTGCTCAAAAGTACAATGACGCCTTAATTTCTAAAAACTCAGAAATAAATTTTGCAAAAACGCAAAAAAGAGGCATAAAGAAAAACAACATTATTTATTATGTTGAAAATGATTTACAAACAATATCTGCCTACAAAAGGAAGAAATTGAAATGGCAAACCAATGTTATTTCTGTTTGCGGAAAACCAAAAAAAGGTGACCCAGAAATTAGATATGTTGGTTACAACTCAAACAAACTGCTTATCGTTATCGGAAAACATAATTTTGCTGAAATTGATATAAATAGCGGAGAAACAAAATTTGTTGGTTAAGATTAAAGAAATCTAAATATATAAACTGCCCTTTTTCTATTCTGAGAAAGGGTCTTTTTTTTGATTTTGTAGAAATTTATTTCGGTCTTTAATCATTATATTTGAGTTAGAATTAATTTATTTTTCAAATGAAAATCATCGCTTGGAATTGCAACATGGCATTCAGAAAAAAAGCAGAATTCCTTCTCGCTCACAATCCTGATATTGCTGTAATTTCTGAGTGTGAAAGCCCTGAAAAACTCAAATTTCCAGATCACATAAAATTACCTTCGGATATTCTTTGGTACGGCGAAAATCCTAATAAAGGAATTGGTATTTTTTCGTTTGGAGATTATAAATTTGAATTGTTAGAATGCCATAATCCAACTTTCAAAAACATCCTTCCAATTGCCATAACAGGCGGAAAAATTGACTTTACTTTATTTGCTATTTGGGCTAATAATCCCGCTGATAAAGATGGCGCTTACGTAACTCAGATTTGGAAAGCGATTCATTTTTATGAAGATTTAATCAAAGAAACTAAAACCATTTTAATTGGAGATTTTAACAGCAACACCATTTGGGACAAACCACGTCGAGAAGGAAATCATACAACTGTTGTAAACAAATTAGCCGAAAAGAATATTTTCAGCACTTATCATAAATACTTTAATCAAATTCAAGGTAAAGAAGAACATCCAACTTTATACCTTCATAAAAAAGAAAATAAGCCTTATCATATTGATTATTGCTTTGCTTCAAATGATTTTATGGAAGTTCTAGAAAGCGTCGAAATTGGCGCTTATAAAGATTGGACGTTGTATAGCGACCACAAACCTTTAATCATTAAATTTACCTTATAATTTGAGACCTTTAATTTAAAATATGTCTGACCATCAAATCAATAATACAATAATGAAGAAACTCGCTGCCTTACTATTTATTATTTCTATTATACTATTTACAAGCTGTAAAAAGGAAATTTCAGATTTGGAATTTGAAAAAAACGTAATGACCGAAATTTTTCCGAGCTTAATTGATTCAACTTGCATGGATACAAGGCTATTTACTAACTTTCCTCCTAAGTATGGTGAATCAATATTTGATAAAACAGGGCACTATATTGGTGTTGACAGTACAAAAGCAACAAAAGAACAAAAACAAAAATTGTTAGAGTGGAAAATTAATACTGAAAAAATTAAAAAGGACACTTCTAAAATCGTAATTGCATTCAATCCTATAATTGAATATAGCAACGAAGATTTAAAAGAATATCTTGAAAAACACTTTAAAAACACCAAAGCATTTGTTCCCAAAGAAAAAATTTACAATGAATATATCCTTGACTTTCAAAAAATCAAACTCAATAACAGATTTGAACTACGACATATAAATCAGTTCCCAAAAGAAAGAGGCAGAATTTGGCTGACTAAATACAACTTCAATTTTTCAGGAGCTGTTTTCTTTTCTAGAATACAATTTGATCAAAATAAAAAGTTTGGAGTTTTAAATGGTGGATTTGCTTGCGGAAACCTTTGTGGACAGGGGTTTAGAATTTATATAAAGAAAATAAATCAAAAGTGGATAATCGATGAAATTGAAGAAACTTGGGTTTCTTAAAATTAACTCTTAAAATTTAATTTAATAAATGAACAACACCTGGACTAAAAGATGGGACGACCGTTATAAAAGCGAAGAATTTGCATACGGCGAAGAACCCAATAATTACTTAAAACAACAAATTGAAAAGCTTAATCCTTGTTCTATACTTTTCCCAGCCGAAGGCGAAGGAAGAAATGCCATTTTTGCAGCGAAATTAGGCTGGAAAGTTTCAGCATTTGATATAAGTGAAGAAGGCAGAAACAAAGCGCTTCGTTTAGCAGAAAACAATAATGTTTCACTTGATTATCAAGTTGGCGAATTGGAAACTTTAAATTTTCAGAAGGAACAATTTGGTGCGATAGCTTTAATTTATGCACATTTTCCAGCTGAAATTAAATCAGAAATTCATCAACAGCTTGATAAATTATTAAGCAAAAACGGTATTATTATTTTCGAAGCGTTCAGCAAAAAACATTTAGAATATGTTACCAAAAATGAAAAAGTAGGCGGACCAAAAGACATTGAATCTCTTTTTTCAATAGAAGAAATCAAAGCTGATTTCCCTAACTACGAAATCATCGAATTGGAAGAAAAAGAAATCGAACTCAGTGAAGGCTTGTTTCATAACGGAACGGGTTCTGTAATTCGATTTATTGGCAGAAAAAAATAAATTACACTCGACGTAGACGCATGCGGTAAAGACGCACTGCAGTGCGTCTCTACAAAAAAATCAAAATTTTTACATCAACATAAAACCTTAGCATCTTAGAATCTTAGCAACTTAGAACCTTAGATTAAAAATACTTATGCTCCATAATTTCAGATCGCAATTCTGAAATTCCCAAAATTCCAACACGTTTCCCTTCGGTTTTAATCAAAGCTTCTTTTTTAAGACTTGATAGAATTCGAATTGCTTGTTCTTCTGTTGTTCCTGCAAAATCTGCAATTTCCTTTCGCGAAAGCTCAATATCAATCAAACCATTCCTTTGTCCGAACTTACGATGAATATAAAGCAACAAATCAATTACACGTTCGCGAACATTCATGTGAGCGATCTTGCGAATATTATTTTCACTTTTGTTTAATTCTTCGGCATAAAATAACATTAAAGCATATGTGAATTCTGGAATGTGCTGTAAAATTTCCATCATGGTTTCATTACTAAAATTACACAAAACAGTATCTTCAAGAGCATAGGCGCCAATCAAATAGCGTTTGCTCGTTCCAAATCCACGGAAACCAATAATATCTCCGTTTGTGGTTAAACGAACGATTTGTTCACGACCGTTAATTCCTGTTTTTACCGTTTTGGCTTTTCCTTTACATATAAAGTAAAGTCCTTGCAATGGTGCACCTTCGGTAATAAAACGATTAGATTTTTTACAGATTATATTCTGTTTTTTAGAAATATAAGTTGCCATCTGATGTAAATGCAAATGTTTCTTTATAAAACAATTCTCATTTGTACAGGAATAACATACTGCTTGCTCTTCTTTCATGAGTTCTAATTTTTAGCACATTCAAAACTAATTTGTTGTTCCTCATTTCTTTTTATCAAAAGTAAAAAAATAAATCAAAAATTAAGTATTAATACTTAAAAAATACTTATTTTTGTTTCAACTTAAGTAAGTGATTTATTTAAAACCGAGAAACGATGCAAAGTACTAAGATCAAAACTACCTGTTCCTACTGTGGCGTTGGCTGCGGTATAATCGTGACTAACGATGCTAAAAATGGTGTAATGGTCGAAGGCGATAAAAATCATCCTGTAAACAAAGGAATGTTGTGTTCTAAAGGAATGAATCTGCACTACGTAGTTAACGATACTTCCGACAGAATTTTATATCCAGAAATGCGAGGCAGTAAAAATTATCCGCTCGAACGCGTGAGTTGGGATACAGCTCTTGATCGCGCTGCTGCAGTTTTTACTTCTATTATAAAAAAACACGGACCCGACAGCGTTGGTTTTTATATTTCTGGACAATGTTTAACTGAAGAATATTACTTAGTCAATAAACTGGTAAAAGGTTATTTCAAAACCAATAACATCGATACCAATTCCAGACTTTGCATGAGTTCTGCGGTTGTCGGTTATAAAAAAACTTTTGGAGAAGATTCTGTACCCATTGCTTACGATGACATCGAATTGGCAGATACTTTTTTAATTACAGGAGCAAATCCTGCTTGGTGCCACCCTATTCTTTTCAGAAGATTAGAAAAACACAAAGAGAAAAATCCGAAAACTAAAATAATCTGCATAGATCCAAGACGAACAGATACTGCCGTATTCTCCGATTTACATTTGCAGATTATTCCGGGTTCAGATATTATTTTATATCATGCTATCGCTAGACGAATTATCGAGAAAGGTTATGTAGATCATGATTTTGTAAAAAATAATGCTGAAAATTTCAAACAATACAAAGACTTAGTTTTAGGAACTTCACTTGAAAAAGCCTCAAAACTTTGTGGAATTTCTGTAAACGACATCAAACTTGCCGCTGATCTTATTGGAAAAGCAAAAGGATTTATCTCGCTTTGGGCAATGGGATTAAATCAAAGTGCCGTTGGAGTTGATAAAAATACGGCATTGCTGAATTTATCTTTATTGACGGGACAAGTCGGAAAACCAGGTTCTGGACCATTTTCATTAACAGGTCAGCCCAATGCAATGGGCGGACGCGAAGTTGGTGGAATGGCAACACTTTTGGCAGCGCATAAAGACATTGCAAACCCTACACATCGCAAAGAAGTGGCAGATTTTTGGGGTGTTGATGAGATTTCGGACAAACCAGGTTTAACAGCGACGGAAATGTTTGAAGCTTTAGAATCAGGAAAAATGAAAGCGGTTTGGATTATCTGCACGAATCCGCTAGTGAGTTTACCCGATTCTAGAAGAGCCGAAAAAGCGCTTCAAAATGCTAAATTTGTAGTCGTTCAGGATATTTCACATAATGCAGATACAGCCAAATTTGCCGATTTATTATTGCCTGCTGCGGGTTGGTTAGAAAAAGAAGGAACAATGACCAATTCGGAACGTCGTATTTCCTATCTCCCAAAAGGAATCAATGCACCTGGAGAAGCACTTCCAGATATTGAAATCTTGATTCGTTTTGCTAAAAAAATGAATTTCAACGGATTCAATTTCAACAGTGCCGAAGAAGTTTACAAAGAACATTGCGCACTTACTAAGAACACTAATATTGATATTTCGTTTTTAAATTATAACCGTTTAAAAACTGAAGGCACTTTTCAATGGCCGGTTCCAGATTACAATCATCCGGGAACTCCAAGATTGTTTACAGATAAAAAATTCTATACCCCTTCTGGAAAAGCAATTTTTAATCTGCCTGTTTCTATCGAAAATACATCGGTTCAGCCAAATGATGAATTCCCTTTTATTTTAACAACGGGAAGAATTCGAGATCAATGGCATACGATGACGAAAACTGGAAAAGTATCTAGATTACTAACACATATTCCAAGTCCTTTTTTAGAAATAAATCCTATTGATGCTTTTAAAAACGATATCAAAGATGGTGATATTGTCGTAGTTTCAAGCAAAAATGGAGAAGTTCGCGTAAAAGCGAAAGTCACCGATACAATCAAAGAAAAAGTTCTTTTTCTGCCGATGCACTGGGGAAAACAACTCGAAAATGATTTAAACCGAACCAACAATTTAACGAATACGGTTGTTGATCCAATTTCAAAAGAACCTGACTTTAAGTTCACAACGGTTTCAATTAAAAAATACGTAAAACCATTTCAGAAAATTGCGATTGTTGGTGCTGGAGCGGCTTCTTTCCGATTCATTCAAAACTATCGTGAATTCAATTCAACCGATGAAATTATTGTTTTTTCGAATGAAGTAAATCCGTTTTACAATCGTGTTTTGCTTCCTGAATACATGACGGGAGAATTCACTTGGGAACAGCTTTTAAAAGTTAAAGATGGTGAAACTTTCAATAAACTAAAAATCACTATGAAAGCAGGAGTTTCTATTGATAAAATAGATCCAAAACAAAAAACAATTATAGATAGTCAAGGCGAAATTCATACTTTCGATTCGTTGATTATGGCAACTGGAAGCCGTCCTTTCGTTCCCGAAAATGCACAGCTTCATCTTCCTGGACGTTTTACTGTTAGACGAAAAGAAGATGCTGATCGTTTGAAAAAACATTTAGACACTACCAATCTTCCGCCAGAAGAACAACATGTAGTGATTATCGGCGGCGGATTATTAGGATTAGAATTAGCTGCAGCTTTAAAACATAAAAAAGTAAAAACAACTATAATTCAAAGGGCTTCTCGCTTGATGGAACGTCAGTTAGACCGAATTTCAAGCAAATTATTGGCTGAAGAAGTACAGCTTAGAGACATTCAGATTTATTTTGATAATGAAGTCAGCACTGTTTTTGAAACTGATAATTCAAACGAAATCGAAATTGCTTTAAAAAGCGGAAAAATCATTACTGCAAATGCAATTGTATATACAATTGGAACAATTCCGAATATTGAAATTGCACGCGAAAGCGGATTAGCTTGCGGACGTGGCGTGAAAGTAAATCAGTATTTACAAACTTCAAATCCAGATATTTTTGCCATTGGAGAAATAGCAGAATTCGAAAACAAACTTTTCGGAATTACTTCTGCTGCCGAAGAACAAGCTAATATTCTCGCAAATTTCCTTGCTGGTGATATTAGCAGTTATTACAAAGGTTCGATTTTAATGAATATTTTAAAATTAGAAGACATCAACCTTTGCAGTATTGGCGATTTAACAATTCCTGAAAATGACGATTCGTACGAAGAAATTGTTTTTACCGATTTAAAGAAACGCTATTACAAAAAATGCATCGTGAAAGACGATCTTTTGGTCGGAGCCATTTTAATGGGAGATAAAAATGAGTTCGCTGAATTCAAAACGATGATTGAAAGCAAAATCGAATTATCAGACAAACGAAATACTCTTTTGAGAGGAAGTTCAAATGCAAAACCAGTTTTAGGAAAATTAGTCTGTTCGTGCAGTCAAGTTGGAGCTGGAAACATTGAAGAAACCATTAAAAGCGGCGTGAACGATTTCACCGAATTATGCAAAAACACAGGAGCAGGTTTAGGATGTGGAAGTTGTAAAACAGAAGTTAAGGAGATATTGGCGAAGTGTAAATAGTTTGTTTGGTTTCAGGTTTCAGGTTTCAGGTTTCAAGTTGCTTTACTTTGAACATAAATTTTAACGCAAAGAGCGCAAAGGTTTTTCGCAAAGTTTCGCAAAGTTTTTTTTTAAGTAGACAAAGTTCACAAAGCTTTGAACAAAAATTTTAAGTATTGCTTTGCGAACTTTTTCGATAGAAAATAATTTTGCACAGAATATAAACCTTCAAAACTTTGCGAAAAACCTTTGCGCTCTTTGCGTTTAAATCAACACAATCCAGAAACTTGAAACCTCAAACAAAGAAAACCTGAAACAAAAATAAAAATGGAACTAACAAGATTAATAGTAAAAGGAGGCGTTATTTCGCCAGGAGAATTACTGGAAGTTGTAAATATCGCTTTGGAAGAAGGTCTGGATTCGATTTCGTTTGGCTCTAGACAAGATATTATTTTTCCGAAAGGATTTAAATCTTTAGACAAAACCACTTTAGGCAAACATCATTTTGTTTATCCAGATCAAAAGAGCGGTAACAATATCGTTTCGTCTTATGTTTCTACTGATATTTTCAGAAATACCAATTGGCTTACCGGAAATAGGTTTTTATATATTTTGGAAGAATTTAAAGAACAGCCAAAACTTAAAGTCAACATAACCGATCCGAAGCAGCAATTGGTTCCTTTGTTTACAGGACATTTAAACTTTATAGCTTCAGAACATGAAGATTACTGGTATTTATACATTCGTCTCCCAAAATGGGAGAAAATAGAAGTTTATCCTGTTTTGATTTACAGCTGGGACTTGGCTAAGATTTATTACGAAATCGAAAAGATTTCCGAAGAAGATATAACGGATATCGAACTGCTTTTCACTTTGGTAAGCGAAGCTTTAGATACAAACAATAGAACAATCGACAAACCATTGAATATTCCTTTTTACCCATTTCCGTATTACGAAGGAATGAACAGAATGGGAATTGATCAATATTGGTTGGGTTTGTATTGGAGAAATAATTTATACGATTTAGATTTCTTAAAAGAAATGTGCGATTTGTGTTTTGAATGCAAAATCGGAAAAATCTGCATCACTCCTTGGAAATCTTTCATTATAAAAGGAATTCCGAAGGATCGAAAACTAGAATGGGAAAAATTCTTAGGAAAACGCGGTATCAACGTTCGTCATTCTTTATTGGAATTAAATTGGCATTTGCCTGTAGCAACAGAATGGGCTTTGAATCTAAAAACTTTCTTAGTTCGAACATTAGATCAATTCGATATCAGTACTTATGGATTGAATTTCGGAATTTCAGAATACAATCGTGATGGGCATTATTTTACTTCTATTATTATCGAAAAAAACGAACTTCCGACAGCTTTAGAATCCATCAAAATAAGGGATACCTATAATGTTTTGTTTGCGAAGAATTTTGACCCAAATACACGAGAATATATTGTGCATTCTCAAGATATAGATAAACTGGAACTTCCGACAATTTTAATTGAGCTAAGCCGAAAATACTTTGAAGAACTTGGAAATTCGACCTCAGAAACAACTGAAAAACTGCAGAAAAAAGAAAAACCGCAATTAGATATATACCAATGCCAGGAATGCTTAACACTTTATAATTCTGAATACGGAGACGAAACTCAAGGAATTCCTAAAGGCCTTTTATTTGAAAATTTGCCAGAAACCTATTGCTGTTCTCTTTGCGAAGCACCAAAAAGTAATTTTAAAATCCTAGAAGTAATTGAAAATTAATGAGTTCTAAAAAAGCATCGCGTTTTGTATTCAAAAATTGCGTATATTTAGCTTAACTAAGAATTTCGGTTAAAGCATTATACTTCAAAAGCTTTAGAGCCACTTGGTTAAGATCTATTTACTCAATAAAAAATACAATTATGATAAAAAGAAATCCATCGGTTTCTGCTGAAAAAACCACAGATGCTCCAGCAGAAACAGCTGTAGAAACCACTACAGAAGTACAACCAGAAACTAAGACAACGGTTAAAAGAACAACAAGAACTGCAACAAAAGCACCTGCGGCAAAAACGACTACCTCAAGAACTACAGCTGCAAAAGCACCGGCTGCTACTGTAAAACCGGCAGCAAAAACACCAGTAAGAGCGGCTTCTAAAACTACGCCAAGAGCAACAGTAAAAAAAGTAGCTGCAACTCCTGCAAAAAAGGAACCTATCGTTTCTGAAATTGTAGAAATTAAAACCAATGATGTTTCAGAAAGCAAACCTGTTGTCACTGTAGAAAAAATTGGCAAAGAAAAAAACGATATAAAATCAAAGCTTAAAGCAAAACTAAAAGCCAAAAAGGAAAAGGATAAGAAAAGAGAAAAAGCAATTAAAGCAGTTATCAAAAAATTAGAAAAAGCTAAAAAAGAGAAACTAAAAGCTGCTGCGAAGAAAAAAGAAAAAGCTAAAAAAGCAAAAGATAAAGCAAAAGATAAAGCTAAAGCTAAAAAAGTTGCGGCAAAGAAAGCTGTCGCTCAGAAAAAGGCTAAGGCAAAAACTAAAAAGAAAAAATAGCATTCTGAGAAAGGTTTGACTTTTAAAAAGTTAAACCTTTTTTTTTCTTTTTAAAAATACAGTTTTGTCATTTCGAGGAAGGAGAAATGACAATATTGTGTGAATTCTCGAGAAACCTAACCTCCAATCGCAATCATACTGCGATTATCAAAATGAAGTGTTGGATCATTTATTTCATTAACGGTTGACATTCCTGCTCTAACTTTCTTTTTGTTTTGAATGGATTTTGAAATTAACTCCGTAATCGATTCTCCATTTCTAAAAGCAGTCAGCAAATCGGTTTCTGAATTTGAGAAAAGGCAGTTTTTTATTTTCCCATCAGCCGTCAAGCGGATGCGATTGCAGCTGTCACAAAACGGATTTGTTATGGAACTAATAATTCCGAAATCACCTTGAAAGTTTTTTATTTTATAATTTCTTGAAGTGAAGTTTTTTTCGTCTTCTAATTTTTGAATTTCTTTTGATGAAAATTGAGTTTCTACTAAAGATAAAATTTCTTGCTGCGAAACCATTTTGCTCCTGTCCCACTCGTTTCCGGCAAACGGCATAAATTCGATAAATCGAACAGAAATTGGCAGAAATTGAGTCAGTTTTACAAAATCTACAATTTCAGTATCATTAAAACCTTTTATCAAAACCACATTTACTTTTACTTGAAAATCGTTATTCAAAAGCAAATGCAGATTATCAATTACTTTCTCAAACTGATTTCTAAGTGTTATAGAATGAAATTTTGCAGCAACTAGAGTATCTAAACTCAAGTTGATTTTCTTAATATTAAATCGCTTTAAAACCTCAATATGGCGGTCAATTAAAATTCCGTTTGTGGTAATCGAAAGTGAAATTTCTAATTCTGATAATTTAGACACAATTTCAGGAAAATCTTTTCTTAGCAAAGGTTCACCGCCTGTTAATCGTATTTTGTCAACACCATTTTTCACGAAAGTCTGGGCAATGGCAAAAATCTCATCGGCCGTCATTAAACTAGCTTTTGGAGATAATGCGATTCCATCCGCAGGCATGCAATACGTACAACGCAAGTTGCATTTTTCCAGCAGCGAAATGCGCAAATAATTATGCTTGCGCCCAAAACCATCCGCCAAAATAGTGTTAGAGGCTATCATGATTTTTTCCTTTTAAAATATGAAAAACGTGCATTACATGCGGAAAAACAGCATCCATCGATTCTCTCACTCCGTTTGTTGATCCCGGCAAAGCCAAAACCAAAGTTTTGCCTAAAGTTCCTGCAACGCTTCTTGAAAGCATTGCATAAGGCATTCTCTGTTGTCCATAATTTCGGATTGCTTCTTCAATTCCTGGAATTCTGCTTTCTAAAATTGGTTCTAAAGCTTCAGGCGTAACATCTCTAGGAGACAAACCTGTCCCGCCTGTAAAAATAACCAGTTGATTTTCTTTAGCGAAAGCTTTTGTTTTTTCCTGAATAATAGCTAA
>NZ_DHEI01000152.1:0-3696 GCF_002399805.1 Flavobacterium sp. UBA4854 | reverse complement strand
GATGTAGTTGGTCGGGGGGATACGAATTAAACAGAAAGATTTAACAGAAAAATACAACCTTGCCTATCCGTCAATACGATCTCGAGTCCAAAGAGGCAGATCCAAATTAAAAGAAATGCTTCTAGATTGCTGCAGTATTGAGTTAGACCGTCGTGGAAATGTTATGAATGTTACTTCTAAAAAATCGTGCAGCGGAGGAAAATGCTGATCACCAGACCATCTACGTAAGCTTCATATATACAAAATTCAAGCTGTTAGAAAAAAAATCAACAAAGTTTGCATCATTTTTAGATTAGTACGTCTTAGTTAGTATTAATCATTAAAAATTTAAATTATGAAAAACAAAATGTACATTACTCTTGCAGCATTGGTATTGTCTGCTGGAAGTATCTTCGCTTATGCGAGCTTATCAAAAACTGATACTAAGAAAAACTGCACTGAAAAGTGTTCAACGCATTGCTGTAATAACGATTCGGGATCTTGTGCTCCGAAAGATTGTAAAAAGTAATTTTTACGTATTTTATTATTTATTAAGACAACTCTTTGAGTTGTCTTTTTTTTAACCGGAACTGATCCCTTTATAGCCACTATGCATCAGAAATTTTAATTTCTAAATCGGAAATATTCTGTATTTTTCTTATTTTTGTCAAACAGAAAAATGAATAATACTACTACATGTTAATTCGTTAGTATTTAAAATTTCGTGCATGATTTAATATTGAAATAGTAAAAATTTGAATTTGGTGCAGAATCGGTGCACAGAGGTTCAAGACATAAATAAAAGTGGCAAATACAGCGGTTTCAAGCTTAAGGTTCGAATCCTGCTCTCCCCACAAAAGTCCTAATCTAAAGATTAGGACTTTTTTTTTGCTAAAAAAACAAAACCTGCAAATCTTAGGATTTTAAGGTTTTTTTCTTTTATACTGCTTTTTCATACTTTTTAAAACCGCCCACAAATTCTATTGTAAAATCGTGACACTTCTAGGCATGGAGTTGTTACTCTTTTTGCAACTATATACGAAAACTTAATTACTTAATAGGAAATACCAAATATTCATCGCTAAAATCAAAAAATGAAAAAGTCTAAAACCTAACTAACAAAGTTTGTTTAAAACATTGAGACTATTCTTCTAATTGCCTTTTTCTAAGATCTTATCGCTTTTTTTTCGGCTCTCCCAAACTTTCCAGCCAGTAAAGCATCTATTTTAAGAAAAAGGCTAGTAGCCATTGCGCTCTTTTCAATAAAAATGCTATCTTTCAACAATCATAACTAATTCTTTTATAATCTTATAGTACACAAAAAGATCACAAAGAAATCCTTAAACTATGAAAATAGTATTTCCGCTTTTGCTTATTTCCTGCATTGCAGAAAACAAGCCCCTTAAGACTGAAAACAAAAATCCAGTCGGAATCATAATACTGGAAAACAATTCCTATGAAGCATTATCTCCATATTTATCCAAAAATATTGATAAAGTATTCAATACCATAACATTTAATAGACTTCATTTCGAGAAAACATTATAAGACAAGAATTTCTTCATATAAATCTCAATTATGCCCTCTTACTCCTATCAACTTTCATCTTAAATAACTCATACGATTCATTCCTTATTAATCAATACTATTATGAAAATTATTTGTCTAATATTTATAGCAGGGCTCTTTTTTAGCTGCCAAAAAATTATAATAAGTGACAATCTGACTTTTGTTCCTCAAAAAAATTTTAAAATCAAAAATTTAAGACTGCCAAAGGAGAATAGCATTTCTATTGGAAGCTATGTCACAGATAAAGATTCTGTAATTTCACAATTCGAAATCCAATCGCAGTATTCGCTTATAGCAATTAAGCTGGCAAACGTCTCTCCTAACATTATTTTTAATGATTACAAAGAGAGTGACTACCCTACACCTGGTTATTTTTCTACAATTAATGAAGATCTGTATGAGATCAATATAAGTCCTCAGATTTTTGATTCAAAAAGCAGAATTGATAAGATAGATTTTTTCTCCGATAAGAAATTAAACTATCAGATAAACAACGACAGCATTAAAAGCTTTAGTCTTAATTTCAATAAATTTGCAATTAAAATTAACAATGACGACAATAAAACCATATATGCAAAAATTGAATATTATGGCCTTAAAAATTTAGATGCGCAAATGCTGCTTTATCAAATCCAAAATGATTCTTTTCTTTTTGTTTTAACTCCCGTGAAAGAAAATATAGCTTTAAAAGAGAATTTTTTATATAATTATCTGTTTAATAAATAGCAACCAATATCTTCTAGAAATAAATGATAGCATTTTAATTTGCTATCTTTTATTTAAGTCTTTTGATAAAATTATTACCTATCAGTATCTAAATTTGTTGTAAAAATTAATTGTCTAAAACTAAAATATGAGCAGTTATATTGATAAATACTAAACGAACTTAACATAGTTTAAAAACTCAGCATCTGTAAAACCGGCTTTCAATATTTGATAGTTTTACTTACCCAAAACTTCCTTTTTTTTAGAGACATTCATCTCAAAGAATCATACATCTATTTTTTTTAAAAAAATAGAATTAAAATCAAAACACTTAGCAAAAATCTAGTGGTTTGATTGATCTTAAAGTTTTTTATGCATCATCTGTCATAGATAATGCTTCAAATGTGCTACTATTATTATTACTGCAAAACTAAATTTACACTCTTAGAAACCAAACATTTGATATTTGGAAATCTGATAATTATAGTAATTAAAAATACTATAATAAAGCGCATTGTACATCTGAATTTAGTAACCTCAATAATAAAACTTAAAACCACAAATGAAAAATAAAAAATTACTAACTATTGGAGTTTTTGCTCTGTTTACTGTTGGAAATATGAATGCACAAAAGAAGCCGTATCTGGATAAAAATAAAACTGTTGAGCAGCGCATAGACCTGCTTCTGCCATTAATGACGCTGGAGGAAAAAGTTGGGCAGATGAACCAATACAATGGCTTTTGGGATGTTACGGGACCGGCGCCAAAAGGCGGAACAGCCGAACTGAAATACGAGCATTTAAGAAAAGGCCTTGTGGGATCGATGCTGACAGTTCGCGGCGTGAAAGAAGTTCGCGCAGTGCAGAAAATTGCAGTCGAAGAAACCCGCTTGGGAATTCCATTAATTATCGGTTTTGACGTGATACATGGCTATAAGACGTTAAGTCCGATTCCGCTGGCAGAAGCTGCGAGCTGGGACTTGGAAGCGATTAAGAAATCGGCTGCGATTGCGGCAGACGAGGCTTCGGCATCCGGAATCAATTGGACATTCGGGCCAAATGTTGACGTTGCGAACGACGCGCGTTGGGGACGCGTGATGGAAGGTGCGGGAGAAGATCCGTATTTGGGAAGCAAAATTGGCTATGCAAGAGTAAAAGGCTTTCAGGGCGAAACTGTTGCCGATCTTCAAAAAACAAATACAATTGCAGCCTGTGCAAAACACTTTGCCGCTTACGGTTATGTCGAAGCGGGATTGGAATATAATATTGTGGATATCAGCAATTCCAAATTGTACAATTCGGTTCTGCCTCCTTTTGAAGCTGCGGTTGAAGCGGGAGTCCGCACGTTTATGAATTCGTTTAATACTTTGAATGGCGTTCCTGCGACTGGAAGCGCTTTTCTGCAGAGAGACATTTTGAAAGGAAAATGGAAATTTGACGGATT
>NZ_DHEI01000147.1:0-14080 GCF_002399805.1 Flavobacterium sp. UBA4854 | reverse complement strand
ATTTTTGGAAGATAAGAACTTACATCTATTGTTGTCGATTGTCCTGCTTCTACTTTTAATGGTTTTAAAATCTGAGTTTTGATTACGTTTCCATTTTCTAACACTTTTAAAACCGGAACATAACCTTCTAAAGATTTAACTGCCTGACGATTTTTAATTTCTAATTGATTTCCGTTTAAAGTTGAAATCGCAGGCTGATACACCCATTTATTCTCAAAAATCGAACCTTTTGGTTTTCCGTTAGAATCTACAATTCCTTTTGTATTGAAGTTTCCGTCATGGTATTTTTCGCCAAAATCTCCTCCGTGAGCAAAATAATTCTGACCTGATCTGGAATCAAATTTCACTAATCCTTGATCTTTAAATTCCCAAATACAACCTCCAATAACTCTTGGAAGCGAACGGAATTCATCCCATAATTCTTTTAAATTTCCAACTGAATTCCCCATTGCATGAGAATATTCAACAAAAATAATCGGACGTGTATCTTTCTTTTGATCTACTAAAAATTTTGGTGTGAAAACGCCTGGATAAAAACGGCTGACCATATCAACATACGAATCGTCCTGCGGATTTTCGAATCGGTAAGCATGATCGATTGTTTTTGGATATCTTGGATCAAGCGGATCAATATAGCCGTCTAATTTTGCATTCCCTTGTGCAGGTTCGTAATGTACGGGACGTGTAATATCGAAATCGTGAACCCAACCCGACATTGCAGAATGGTTTGGTCCTTTTCCGCCTTCGTTTCCTAAACTCCACATTACAACCGACGGATGGTTTTTATCTCTTTCTACCATTCTGATCATTCTTTCCATATAAGCGTTTGTCCAAAGCGGATCGTTGCTTAATTTACCGCCAATTCCATGTGTTTCCTGATTGGCTTCATCCATAATCATGATTCCATACTGATCGCATAATTCGTAGAAATAAGGATCGTTTGGATAATGGCTAGTACGTATAAAATTGAAATTGAACTTTTTAATCGTAGTAATATCTTGTTTGATATCTTCTCTCGTAACGGCTTTTCCTCTTGTTGGATGATGATCATGACGGTTTACGCCATAAACATACGTTTCTTTTCCGTTGATGAGCATTTTTCCATTCTCTTTCGAAAATTCAATCGAACGGAAACCTACTTTACAGCTTTTGGCTTCAGTAACATTGCCGTTTTTATCTTTTATCGAAATGACCATCGTGTATAAATTCGGTTCTTCTGAACTCCATTTTTTAGGATTTTTAATGGTTTCCTGAAAGAATCCTAAACGAACATTGTCCAGACGAGGATAACTTTCATTGATTAAATCGATTACAGGTCTTTGAAGCGGTTCTTTGAACATTGCCGTATTGTTGGCATCGTACAACTGAACATGCATCGTATAATCTTTGATTTTTGCTCCAGTCAAATTCTCCACTTTTGGACGCAGTTTAAAAATAGCGTCTTTGTATTCTTTGTCTAATTTCGTTTGAACAAAGAAATCCTGAATACGAAGTTTAGGCTCAGCCATAATGAAAACTTCACGTTGGATTCCGCTCATGCGCCAATGATCCTGATCTTCTAAATAAGAACCATCTGTCCAACGAATGACACGAACTGAAACTATATTTTCACCTACTTTTAAATAAGGTGTAATATCAAATTCTGATGGCAGAAAACTGTCTTCTCCATACCCTAAAAATTCTCCATTTAACCACACTTCAAAACCTGAACTTACGGCTCCGAAATGTAAAGTCACTGTCATATCTTTCCAGTTTTCAGGAACAGTAAAACTTCTTTGATAAGAACCTACTCCGTTATAATCTTTAGGAATATAAGGCGGATTTATTGGTCGAAACGGATAAACCGCACTTTTGTAAATCGGATTGTCATATCCTTTCATTTCCCAGTTGGAAGGAACTTCAATTTTATCCCAACCTGATACTTTGTTTTGATAAAAGTCTTTTGAAGCCTCTTTTAAATTTACAGCGTATTTGAAATCCCAATCGCCTGTTAGCATTTGCATTCGGCTTTTGGTTCTGTCGCCTTTTAATGCGTCTTCAACAGAAGTGTATGAATATGAAGTCGCTCTTGAAGGCTGTCTGTTGATGCTTGTTATCGTTGGATCTTCCCACGGAGCAAATTCGTATTTTTTATGCAACTCTGGAACTCCTGCTGGTTCTCCTGTTACGGATTGGGCGTGGGTTATACTTGCTGTTAAAAGTAAAATGTAAAATGAGAATACTGATTTTGGTATCGAAAATCGAAACCTTGAAAAGTTATTATTTTGGATTCGTTGAAACATTCTTTTATTTTTAGTATTTTTTGTCATTTCGAGGAACGAGAAATCGCACTAGAAATTCCGTAATTATAATCGACAATCTTTGTGGTTACGAGTGTGATTTCTCCTTTCAGTCGAAATGACAAACTTGGTCTTAATACTTAATTCTCTATACTTAATTCTTTTTCTTTTTCTCTGGCGGTGCCACAAAACTCAATTTGCTTTTCCCTAAATCCTTAGAAGTTGCAATGGCAATTCCTCTTTGTTCTGCTTTGTTAACGGCACAATAAAAATGATACACTACGCCATCATGTTTTACTACAAATGATTTATGTGCAAACAAATCATCGTATGGTTCAGATGATTTAACTAAGTCGTCACCTTTCCAGTCCGTCCAGTTTACTAAATCATTTGAAACTGCAAAACGATTAAATGCACCTTGATTCCAACCCGTCCAGAAAGCTCCAAAATAGAACATTACCCAAGTATCATTAATACGCTGAATATAAGCATCTCCCGAAATTCCTTTATGATGGTTGATTAAAGGTTTATTCCCATAACGCTCCCAGTGTTTCATATCATTTGAGACTGCCATAGCAATGCGTTCTGCACCTTTTGCAGGATTGATACTATCTCCACGGGCATTGTAATACATAATAAAATTGTGTCCTGTCAATTTATCTTTATCACGAATCACACTGTTTTTGTACATTGTACTATTATCCCACCATTTAGCATCTTTATCTTTTGGCGTTAAAACTGGATTTTCAAGTCTTTGAAATTCGTGTGGTTTTGTCGGCGCTTCTTTCGTATAAGCCATTCCGATTGATAGAACGCCCGCTTCGTAACCTTTGCTGTCTCCACCAAAATAACTCATCCAATATTTATCCTCGTATTTTTCCCATTCGTAACTGCCGCCCCAAGTCATGTCTTGCAACGAAATATATCCCGCTTTTTGGTTGACATCCCAGTGTTTTTCATTTTCTGAGAAAGACATTACTTTTCCTAGATATTTCCAGTCTAAAAGATTATCACTTTCTGCTAACCAAGTTTCGTAACCTCTTCCGTCGTAAATTAAATACGTCATGTACCATTTGCCGTCTTTTCTAAAAACGCTTGGACAATCCATTTTATAGGAGTTGTCTGTTGGAACCATCACCAGACCATATTTATAAGGCGTTTTGATTTCTTCGTAAATCTCCTGCATTACGCTGCCGGTAATTTCTCTTTTCTTGTATTTGGTTGCACAGCTGGTAATGGCAAGTGCTGAAATGGCTACGATTAGATATTTAATTTTCATTTTTACGTTTTTTTTGCCTTTTAGGCGCTATCCCGATAGCTATCGGGACTAAGTTTTTTTTATTTTTTGTTTCACGCAGATTTTGCAGATTTAAGCAGATTATTAATTGATTTTTATCTGCGTTAATCAGCCAAAATCTGCAAAATCTGCGTGAAATTATTTTTTCAATTCTTTTAAACGAGATTCCATTACGTCTTTATTCAGTTTTACTTTTACCATTCCTGTTGGATGAAATCTTCTTTTCAAATCGATTGCATTATAGACTATGGTGTAAACATCATTTCCTTCTGGGATTAGGCACAAAGGCGTTCTCATAATATCCCACCATTTATCTACTTTAGTTTCTATTGGAAGATAATGTGCTTCTTCCCAATTAACACCATCCGCTGATAATGAATACCCAATCATGTTCGGCAAATGATGACCCCAGCCGTCTGGACCTCCGTCGAAAATCGCGATATACAATCCGTTTGGTAATTGACTCACGATTGGATTTTCTACAAACTGCGGATGCATGGTTTTAATGGGTTCCAAACCTTTGTTCATTCTCAACCAAGGACCTTCTAAACTTTTAGATTCTGCTAAAGCCACAAACCAGCCTTTTCCTGATTTCTTCGGATAATCTGCCCAAGAATTAAACGGGTATGCTCCACTGTAAAAGCCGAAATATTTATCGCCTACTTTAAACGGAAAAAAAGAAGCCACACCCTGACGTCCTTCCCAAGGCTGAGAATCTAGTCCAGGTTCCATAATGATTCCCATATCTTTATACGGACCACCAATCCCGTTGATTCCTTCGACTGTTGATTCACAACGCCAGATTCTTCCGAATGAGTGATTTGGTTCTATTTCTTTACTTACAGTATACGCCAAATAATAGCCGTACCATTTGTTTGCTTTTTCATTAAAAACAGGCATATAAGACCAAATTGCAGCGCGACGATCGTTCATTGGGTTATCGTCTTCGGTTACTGCGTAAGTTCCGCTTGCTTGATAGATTGTTGATTCTCTTTTCCAATGAATAGCATCTTTACTTGTCCAATGTCCTATTTTGGTTTTTACACGATCATAATAATAATCAACACCTTTTTCTCCTGCCCTTTCTGTTGGAAACATATGATACGTATCGCTGACTTTTACCACGCGTCCACCTTCAAAACCTCCCTGAATTCCTTCTGTTCCAGACATTCCTTCATCAATAACGGGTTTGTTTTCTCCACCAATAACTTCAAAAAGTGGTTTTTCATCTGAGAATCCTTCTACGATAAAAGTTGGATTCCACAATTTTCCGTCTGGTAATTCCGCGTTTCTTGATTTTAGATTTTCGGAAACTTTTACAACTCCTAAAATGGCAAATAAACCTTTTCCTTGCGGATTTATAGTTTGTGTTCCTTTTGAAAAAGAAAGTGCATAAACATTTACTGGAGGTAATCCTGTAATCGTAACTCCATTTTCTAAAACCAATTTAGCATCTTTGAAATTTTCAAGCTGACGATAATCTGCATTTTTATCTTGAAAAACGCCTATTAAAACCGTAACGGGTTCTTTAAATTTTAGTTGTAACGGAGCATTTGTTCCATTTTTGTATTTATCTAAAGGAAGTTCAATTCCTGTTAAACCTTGCAATTCTGGGGCTAAACGAACAATATTGTGTTTGCTTCCTGAAAAAACGTGTGCGTATTGCGTGGTTTTGAAAGTTTTGTAATTTGATTTTACGATTTCAAATGAAGCTGGTTTCCATGCGTCTTGCGCTGTTACTGAAAGTTGTAAGCAGATTGAAAACAATGCTAGGAAAGCAGTTTTTAATTTGAAATTGTTTTTTGTGTTTTTTGAAAACATTGGTTTTTTATTTTTTGAGTTTTTTTGTCATTCCGACGAAGGAGGAATCACACTAGGAATTCCGCAACAATCGTCTACAATCTTTGTGGTTACGAGTGTGATTTCTCGTTCCTCGAAATGACAAACTAGACTTTACAAACTAAGAAGTAACTGCTAATTACTAAGAACTTATATAGCTTTATAGCTCACGATATACTCCACATTTGGTTTTACAATCAACTGATATTTGTTTTTTGCTAATTCTGTAATGGTGCCAGAGTTTGTTTTTGGTTTGCTTGCACTTTTGAAAATTAATTTTCCTTCTCCCTCACCTGCTTTCACTTTAATTTCTTTGGTACTGCAATACACAGCAACTTCTCCATTTGGTGTTGGCACTTTTCCTTCCATCCATTTTAAACCTCCTAAATTTGGTTTGATTTCATATTCTGAGTATCCTGGAGCGGTTGGTTTTACACCCAAATAATATTTTCCTAATAAATAAATCGGACTAGCTCCCCAAGCGTGACAAAGGCTTTTCCCGTAAGGACGACCGTACATTTCTAAATGATCTTTCCCACTTTGTTTGGGATCGTATTTTTCCCAGAATGATGTTGCGCCGAGATTTAACATTCCGCCCCAATAATCGCGAATTTCATTTAAAACAAATTTCTGTTCGTCCATGGCGCACAAAGCTTCCAACTCATAAAAACGCATATATGGCGTTGTAATTTGAAGAACATCTTTATTCAGTAATACTTTATTTTTTACACTTTGTTTTTGTTCTTCCGTAAAATAATTGAAGAAAATACCGAACATATTAGCATATCTGGTTACAATATTTTGCATTTTACCGTCGATACGCTGGTGTTTCATCACGTTTTCTTTTTTATCCCAAAAGACATTAAATAAGTTGGTTTTTAAATCAGCTGCTAATTTTTGATATTCTTTTTGGTCTTCATTTTTACCAGCGATTTCAGCACTAACCGCCATAGCTTCTAAACTTCTTGCTAAAAGCATTTGCTCAAAACTAACTTCGCCAGTTTTTGGTAATCCGTCAGCCCAATCAATGAAAACCCAGTCGCCTTCTAATGGCTCTAGGAATCCGTTTTTATTTCTTCTTTCTAAACAGAAATCCATCAATGATTTCATTCTTGGATAATAGGTTTTGATGAATTTCGTATCTCCCGTATGCAAGTAGTAATCGTAAACGCCTACAAACCAATACAACGAATAATCCATTATAATATTTACGTGAGCCGTTACAGGATCTTTTCCGCGAAGAGCCGACATTGTTCGTTCTACAGAAGGCGAATCAAAGAATAAATAATAATTCATTAAATAACTTTGGTACGCATCACCAGACCAAACCCAGCGATCACGTTTGATTCCATCAATAAAAAATTCACGAGAGGTTAAATGCATCGTGTAAGCCGACACATCCCAAATTTTATTCAGTAATTGATCTGAAGATTTGAATGCACCACGATAGTCTAAAGGCAAATATTCATAAAGCATTGAAATCGAATCGTATTTTACTCCTGCATCTGCTTGCACTTGAACATAGCGAAATGCTTTTGATCCATCGTGCGTATAAGTTTCAGATTGTTTTCCATCAAAAGATAAATGATCTAAGGTTTCACATTTAGCAGAATCTAAAGCTTCTTCACGAGATTCACCATAATAAAGCGCTAATTTGCCTTTTCCTTTTAAACCGTGAATTTTGATGTAACCAAAAGTTTCTTTTCCGAAATCTACTAATTGGCCAGATCCTATTTTTTCTGTTTTCTTAGCACTTAAAGGTTTTGTTGTTAATTTAAATTCCGAAGGTTTATTTTCTGCCGAATCAAAATTCCAAGAACCAACAGGAACCCATGGCGTACCAGATTGCTGTGCTTTTCCGGCTTCGTCAATCCAAAGTTTGTCTTCGTTGGTTACTTTCCAAGAGGCATCTGATTTAATATATTGACCAGAAATATAAATAGCTGGCAATACTTCCTGATTGTATACTTTAAAGGAGATTTTATGTTTTCCAGCGGGAACTGTAATTGATTTTGGCTGTCCGTAAATTTGAACGCCGTCTAAAAGTAATTGAAAAGGTCCTTCAGAGAAGATTTTCACTTCGTCTAGTTTTGGAATGTCTACTTCGGTTTGAAAAGTTACCAAAGCATACGGACTGTAATATTGCCAAAGTGGTGGAAATACGGCTTCACGTTCTGTACGTCTAACCTGCATTTTATTGCTCAACCAAATTTCAAAATCGCCTGGATACCAGATCCATGTCGCTTCTTTTGATTTCTCTTGAGCAGTCAAGGAAACGGAAGGACAGAAAATAATAAGAACCAATAAAAGTTTAAAAATGGAACAGCGGTTTAGCATAGTAAGTTTATTTTGGGACTAAAGATAAGTGTTATCTTTACATTTCACAACCTGTACTATCCTGCTAATTCATAAAAATTCAAACTATTTGATAATTTTTTAAGGGAAAAATTATCAGTTATCACTTTTTTAGTATTAAAAAAAAATGATGTTAGAATTTTATGGAACGCGGATGAGATGGATTCGCTATCGCGAAGACGCGGATGAAAACGGATTTTTTCTTTTTTTACTCTTTTTTGTGATTCCTGTAAAGCTTGGAATTTGGATATAGTTTTGTCATTTCGACTGAAAGGAGAAATCACACGCGGGGTTACGCAACGTATGTCGCTAATCTTTGTAGAATTACTAGTGTGATTTCTCCTTCGTCGAAATGACAATGATTGTGTTTATTCTAGATAAAACTAAAAAAATCCGTGTCAATCCGCGTCTTAGCGATAGCGAATCCGTTTTATCCGTGTTCCAAATTTAGGCAAATAATTTAAGCAATCATTTTATCAGATTCATTTTCATCTTCCAAAATATAATTAGAAGGTGTCGTGCCCAAATGTTTCTTAAACATAAAAATGAAAGCACTAGCCGTTTCGTAACCTAAATCTAAAGCGATTTCTTTAATGGATTGTTTTTCGCCCAATCTTTTAATGGCTTCGATTAATTTCATTCTTGTGCGCCAATCGCTGAAATTCATTCCTAATTCTTTGATGAATAAACGAGATAAGGTTCTGCTGCTCATAAAAGAAAGTTCGGCATAATAATCTATTGTTTGTTTGCTTGAAACATCACTCATTAAAAGTTCTACTACTTTCTGCAACCTTTCATCATTTGTAGTTGGTAAAAAAGTAGCACTTGGCATTATTAAAGCCAATTCATCTAAGAAGACTGCGATGATTCTTCGTTGAGAATCTGTTAAGTTTCCATCTGTTCCAAAAGAAATGATTTTGAAAACCAATTGTTTCAAAAACATCGGAATATCAAATGAAAAACTCTTTTCTGGCAATCCTCCAGTTGCAGAAGGGTCAATAAAAACGCTGTAGTAATTAACGTCTTTCTGAAAAGTTACCTGATGTTCAACTCCGCCCGGAAGCCACAAACCCTGAAGCGGATTCACTACCCAGATATTATTTCCCACAACAACATTCATAACACCGCGTGTTGCATAAATCAATTGGCCTCTCGGATGCGAATGAGAAATACACTCTTCGTTGGTTACCTTTTCGGTATAACCTATAACTGGGATCGAGGAATCAACTTGATATCCAAAATTCGTTGCCATTCTATATGTCCGATATTGACTATTCATTGTCCAAATATAGCAATTTTGACATTCTAATTTATTTCAATTTTGTAAAAAAATAATACAGCTGTTATTTTTAGAATTACCATTAACCTAAATACAACTCATGGAAACCGTTAAAGTACAACCAGAAGTAATTAAAAAAACCACGTATTCGATACTTTTTATCATCAGCTTTTCGCATTTAATTAATGATCTTTTGCAAGCTGTTGTTCCTTCAATTTATCCACTTATTAAAGACAATTTCGGACTGAGTTTTACTCAAATCGGAATTATCACTTTTACTTACCAAATCGTAGCTTCAATCCTGCAGCCTTTTGTGGGAATGTATACCGATAAAAATTCTAAACCTTATTCGCTGATAATCGGAATGTGTTTTACAATGATTGGACTTTTCTTAGTTTCAATTGCTACAAATTTCGCTTTCTTATTAATGTCCGTAAGTTTAATCGGAATTGGATCTTCGATTTTTCATCCTGAATCTTCTCGTGTAGCGCATTTGGCTTCAGGAGGTAAAAAAGGATTGGCGCAGTCTATCTTTCAATTAGGAGGAAATGCCGGAAGCGCTATCGGACCTTTATTAGCTGCTTTTATCATCATTCCGCACGGACAAAGTTATGTAGCTTGGTTTTGTATTATTGCTTTAATTGGAATTTTTGCTTTGTATAAAATTGCCATTTGGTATACAGATCATTTATCTGAAAGGAATGCCAATAAATCAGCAATGAAAATTGAAACACACCATTTATCTAAAAACCGTGTAATCGTTTCATTAGTTATTTTATTGATTTTGATTTTCTCTAAATACTTCTACATGAGCAGTATTACGAGTTATTATACTTTCTTTTTAATAGATAAATTTCATATTTCGATTCAGCAGTCACAAATTTATTTATTCTTGTTCTCGGGTGCTGTTGCAGCTGGAACATTGATTGGCGGACCAATTGGAGACCGTTACGGAAGAAAATATGTAATCTGGGTTTCTATTTTAGGTGTTGCTCCGTTTACATTGATGTTGCCTTACGTTTCTTTATTCTGGGTTGGAACTTTATCTGTAATTATCGGATTGATTCTTTCTTCTGCTTTCTCTGCAATCTTGGTTTATGCAACCGAATTAATGCCTGGAAAAGTTGGTTTAGTAGCTGGTCTTTTCTTCGGATTTGCTTTCGGAATGGGCGGTTTAGGTTCTGCTGTTTTAGGAAAAATCGCCGATGCAACGAGTATAGAATATGTATTTAAGATTTGTGCATTCCTGCCTTTGATTGGTATTATTACTGGGTTCTTGCCAAATATTGAAGGGAGAAAAAAAGTTGAGAAATAATTTAATCTCGCAATCCCGATAGTTATCGGGATTGCGAGCAATTTTCAACGTAAAAAAAATTTTTTCTTTATATAAAAAACACACATAATTCTGATTGAGAATTATGTGTGTTTTTTATTTATGAGTACATGAAAACATAGCCAGTGGTTTCAACCACTGGAACGCAAAGCATATAACATTACGTTTATCAAAATACGTTTCCCGTGGTTGAAACCACGGGCTATGTTTGAAATAGATGGTTTTTATTTTGTTTCAGTTTCATTATTGGTTGTAATAATGATTTTATTTTGCTGATGTTCAATCGTAACGAAATTCCCATAATTGAAACCGATTTTCTGAAGCCATTTTCCGCAAAGGCGTATTTCTGGAAATATAACGTATTGATGATAAGATCTTGCGATATGTCTTGGTTGTATTTTTAATCGTCTTTTCGCTGATTGTTTCATTACATTTCGATTATTAATATGTAAAATTATAGGAACAATATTACAAATTATAATAATACAATCAAAGATAATCAACATGAAATAGCAATATAAAATTCTTAATATTTGATTTTCAAGTCTTTAAATTTTTACGATATTTGCAGGAGAATTCATAAAAAAACATAGTGTCTAAAGTTAACTTAAATAGAATAAAAGTAATCTTAGTTGAGAACAATAGAAGCGGAAAGGATTTAGCGAAACATCTAGGTAAAACTGAATCTACTGTTTCGCGTTGGTGTACTAATGAAATTCAACCTTCAATTGAAACACTTTATGAGATTTCTAAATATTTGAAGGTTGATATTCGGGAGTTGTTGGTTTCGACTGGAAATAAATCATAAAAAAACGCTTTCTTATTAGGAAAGCGTTTTTTATGATTTAAAAGAAAGGATTAAGAAAAAACTAAATCATCACTTGTTAGTTTTATTTTTGGTTTGCCTAATTTTATTACAGCTTCCTGAACTTTAGTCTGATCTTCTTTTGAAAGAAAGGCAGGAATCAAAACAGCTATTTCTATTTTTAATAATCGATTTATAACTATTAAATCTCTTAAAGTAAAGGGTTTTATGCCATTCATGAGTTCAGACATATAAGTTTTACTTTTATGCCCCAGAATCAAACCCAAATTTTCCTGAGTTAATTCAAGCTCTTTAAGTTGTTTTCTTATTATTTTTTTTCTGTTTTCTAAAAACAATCTTTCCAATTCTGCAATACGTTCAGATTTTTCACTTTCTAAAAGCTTCTTATCTGTAATTTTATCTGCATCACTCCATTCAGAATTTTCATACTTCTCAATTATGTCACGCAATTTAAATCTCAAGTTTTTAAAATGAAGATCATCCTTTGCCAAAAGTCTTAATTTCCTGTCTGCAATAAGAGCTCTTTCATAATCTAATTCATTTGTGATTATGCCTTTATCTATTATTTTCTCTATATCAAAATCTGTTTTCATTATTCTATATAGCTATTTTTTCTTAACCATTTTTCAATAGTTGTTTTGTTGTTTTTAAATGTTGCCTCATATTCTTGATGCGTTCCCGCCCACACAATTGTAGCTTCTCCATCATCATCAAATTCGATTAATATAAGTGTCCTGTGGATATTAATATTAAAGAAATAAAAACCGTCATTATGTACACAATCTGCATCGTTTCTAATCTCATTAATAGAATCCTGATTAGGATTAAACTTTTCTAAATCAGCAATTAGTTTGTCAATTTCATCGCATAATTTTTTATTGCCAATGTTTTTCTTTTTAATTTTTAAAATCGTCTTTTTCCCAATAATCCTCATAATACCAACTTAGCAAAGATAATTAAAAGTTCTTATATAAACCGAACTTATAAATTATAGTTCATTTTAAATCTATTCAAATTTTACTGCAAGATTCCTATTTTTCTTAAATTCAAAAAAGTCATCTCTAAGAGCAAACTTACAATTTTATCTCAATTTTTAACAGGTATTTACTTTCTTTTTAGAATTATCGTATTGTTTCTGATTTTTTTAAAAAGCATAAAAAAACGCTTCCTTTTATCAAAGAAGCGTTTTTAAATTATAACAGTTTAAACAAAATTTAATTCCCATTAAAAACCAAATACAAAGCCAAAATCACAAATCCTAGCAAACCAAACAAAAGCTTCACCTTTTTACTAGTTTTAGGAATATCCGTTTCATCTGAAACATTAATCACAGGATTTTTATCGGTTAAAGAAATAATAACTGCTGCAATTAAAAGCACAGCAAAAATGTAAAACGAAATCAATAAAAAGTGAGGCCAGACTGGATATTTATCGGCAGGGAAAATCCATAAATATAAAACCCCAACAAACAAACTAAAAGCAGAACCCCAAGAAAGTGTTGCATTTACGGCTTTTTTAGTGGTACGTTTCCAGAAAACACTCAAAAGGAAAACAACAGATAACGAAGGAGCCAAGAAACCTAAAACCGCCTGAAAAATGTTGAATAGATTTTGTCCTTTAATATTATCAATCGCAACGGCAATCAAAATCGCAAATATGCAACCTGCTGCAATCGTTAAACGACCAATTCTAATTTGATCTTGAATCGTCGCTGTTGGATTGATTTTCTTTACATAAATATCATTCGTAAAAACGGTACTCAAAGCATTCAGTGAAGAACCAATTGTTCCCACCAAAACCGCAATCATCACGCAGATTACCAAACCATTCATGCCGCTTGGGAAAAGATTCGTAACCATGGTCATATAAGCTAAATCGGAGTTGCTTCCTAATTCTGGATATAGCGCATAACATAAAATTCCAGGTAAAATAAATAACGGAAGCGCCATCACTTTCAACCATCCAATAAAGTTCACTCCCAATTGTCCTTGTTCTAAGTTTTTAGCTCCTAAAACACTCTGCACCATCGATTGATCGGTACAGAAAAAAGCAACAGCTGCAACTGGATATCCTAATAAAATAGCTGGCCAAGGATAATGAGAATCATCTGAAGGACGAACTAAATTCCAAAAGTTTGATGGTGTTTTAGCAATTAAAACATCGATTCCACCCAGTTTTTGCAAACCTAAAAAAGAAAGCGTCAGCGAAACGACAATCAATAAAATCATCTGAAAAACATTCACTTTTGCAATTGCTTTTAATCCTCCTGCAAAAGTAAAAATTCCAGAAAAAATCACTAAAACAGTAACGCTCTGCCACATCGGAATTCCCAAAATCTGACGCACTAAAACGCCTCCGCTGAATAATCCTAAAGACAACCAGCTTACCAAGATTTTTACCAAAGCGTACCAAGCTAAAATGTTTTGAGTACTGTCGCCGTAGCGTTTTCCCATATATTCGGGCATAGTGCTTACTTTACTTGCAATATATCTTGGCGCAAAAACCATTGCCAAAAGCAATAAGAAAACAAAAGCGTACCATTCGAAATTTCCTGCAACAATTCCAGTTGCATAACCAATACTCGCAAAGGCCAATAAAGATGAAGGCCCAACATTGGTTCCCCACATATTAAATCCGATGCTGTACCAGTTTAATGAATTTCCGGCCAGAAAAAGCGTTTCGTTTTTCTTTCTCTGTTTCATACTTACCACATATCCAATGACCAATAAAGCCACTAAATAACCCGCAACAATTACAAAATCTAGCGTGGTTAATTTATCATAGATACTGTTCATAGTCCGTATTCGTTAAGAATATCGGCGATTTTAACCGGCATTCCAGTTTGTAGAGATTTGTCCATTGCTTGTAATAA
>NZ_DHEI01000001.1:16465-18282 GCF_002399805.1 Flavobacterium sp. UBA4854 | reverse complement strand
AAAACTTGTTGTTTTCTTTGAGCTACTGAATCTTCTTCAGAATCTAAACATATCACAAAATAATTAAATAACTTAATATTGTTTACGTCTTCAACAGCATTGCGCAAATGGTTGTCTAAAAGAGAAGGAAAACCATTTCCATTAAAAATATAATAATTTTTGTCTACAACTTGAGTGGGATGTTTTACTTCAGTAATTTTTGGAACCAATAATGACATCCATTTTGGATATACCTTTTTTTCAGTTCGTCTTCCCTCAACTAGAATATATATATTCATGTTATTGCTCTGAACCAGTTTGATATTCTTCTAATTGCATTAATTGCATAAATGCATCATGTTTTGAGTTACCAATATTGAATTCATCAACATTATGCACTCTTATCGAACCAGATTTTCTGGTCACTAACTTCCATTTTGAATAATGAATATTATTTATAATGTAGGGATGGTGGCTTGTTATTATAAATTGAACTTTTCGATTTGACTGTAAAATATCATTTGTCAATTCATCAATACAATTAATCCCTAGAGAATTCTCAAATTCATCAATTAAAAAAACAGTTCCTTCTGCACATAAATACAATTCACTAATATGAATTAATGTTCTAAACATTCCTGATGAAATTCTTCCTTGCTCTATCCATTTGTCGACACCTAGTTCTTGTATTTGAATAAAGGGATATTCTTTTATGTAACCAGGTAGATCTCCTTCAATATCATCTAAAGGGGCAATCTTTATATTTTGAACTTGTGGAAAAACTTCGCAAAATCTTTCTTTTATTTTTTCAAATGTTTTAATATCATGTTCTTGAGTTAAATAAAGTTTTGTTCTTATATCTAAATCAGATTCTTGAATTTTTTCAAGGGAAGTAAATTGCTTTGAGAACTTTTCGATGCTGAATAGCTTAAGTTTAAATGGTTCTCTTTGAGAATCGGATTGGTCACTTAATATTATTCTCTGAAAACTTTCTAATGCAGGCTTGATTAAATCTTCTTCTTTCAAAATGCTTAAAACACTTTCTTCAGAAGAAAACTTTGGCATTTTATTTTCATTAAAAAAAGTTCCTGTAGAATTTCTTTCAATTATCTTTATTGAATTTCTAACCAATGTCTCATTAATGATTTTTGGCTTATTTTTTCTTATATTATCATCATCTTCATCATTACTAAAAACAAATCTAACCCCATTATCTTCATATTCACCGCTCCAATTATAATTATCTCCTGAAATTGTATCGAAATTAATATCCCATTTAATTCCATTAACAAAATCCCCAAAAGCAATATTTTTTAACTCTATAATCGCTTTAAGTATATGAGTCTTACCAACTCCAGAAGCACCAACTAATAAAGTCAATTTATCAAAAGTTATGTTCTCTAAACCCAAATGGCTAGATTTATTAAAAAATGCTAGACTATTAATTTTCATTTTGATATTTTCAGATTATATAATTTACAAATATAGTTTATTTCAATTTATCTTAACAATTCTTACTATCGTCAAAATCTGTAAAAAAGTTGAATAAAAAACTAATATTTTAAAAAAAATTGCAAGAATTAACTTAACAAAGTTAACAATGTTTTAATTATTCCCATATAAATCTAAATTCAAATTATGAAACCTGTTTCAATTCCCATTAAAAACCAAATACAAAACCAAAATCACCAACCCCAACAAACCAAACAAAAGCTTTACCTTTTTACTGGTTTTAGGAATATCCGTTTCATCTGAAACATTCACTTCAGGATTTTTATCGGTTAAAGAAATAATAACGGCTGCAATTAAAAGCGTAGCAAAAATGTAAAACGAAATCA
>NZ_DHEI01000001.1:15082-16384 GCF_002399805.1 Flavobacterium sp. UBA4854 | reverse complement strand
AGCAAAAATGTAAAACGAAATCAATAAAAAGTGAGGCCAGACTGGATATTTATCGGCAGGGAAAATCCATAAATATAAAACCCCAACAAACAAACTAAAAGCCGAACCCCAAGAAAGTGTAGCATTTACGGCTTTTTTAGTAGTGCGTTTCCAGAAAACACTCAAAAGAAAAACAACGGATAATGAAGGCGCCAGAAAACCTAAAACTGCCTGAAAAATGTTGAATAAATTCTGCCCTTTGATATTGTCAATTGCAACGGCAATCAAAATCGCAAAAACACATCCTGCAGCAATTGTTAAACGACCAATTTTAATCTGATCCTGAATCGTCGCCGTCGGGTTGATTTTCTTTACATAAATATCATTTGTAAAAACGGTGCTTAAAGCGTTTAACGAAGAACCAATTGTTCCTACCAAAACCGCAATCATTACACAGATTACCAAACCGTTCATTCCGCTTGGGAAAAGATTTGTAACCATGGTCATATAAGCCAAATCTGAGTTGCTTCCCAATTCTGGATATAAAGCGTAACACAAAATTCCAGGTAAAATAAATAACGGAAGCGCCATAACTTTCAGCCATCCAATAAAGTTTACTCCCAATTGCCCTTGTTCCAGATTTTTTGCTCCCAAAACACTCTGAACCATCGATTGATCGGTACAGAAAAAAGCAACTGCAGCAACTGGATATCCCAACAAAATGGCTGGCCACGGATAACTCGCATCATCAGAAGGACGAACTAAATTCCAAAAGTTTGATGGTGTTTTAGCAATTAAAACATCAATTCCACCTAATTTCTGTAAACCTAAAAAGGAAAGTGTCAATGAAACTACAATTAGCAGAATCATTTGGAAAACATTTACTTTTGCAATTGCTTTTAATCCTCCTGCAAAAGTAAAAATTCCAGAAAAAATCACCAAAACCGTAACGCTCTGCCACATCGGAATTCCCAAAATCTGACGCACTAAAACGCCTCCGCTGAATAATCCTAAAGACAACCAGCTTACCAAGATTTTTACCAAAGCGTACCAAGCTAAAATGTTTTGAGTACTGTCGCCGTAGCGTTTTCCCATATATTCGGGCATTGTGCTTACTTTACTCGCAATATAACGCGGTGCAAAAACCATTGCCAAAAGCAATAAGAAAACAAAAGCGTACCATTCGAAATTTCCTGCTACAATTCCTGTAGCGTAACCAATACTCGCAAAAGCCAATAATGACGAAGGTCCAACATTGGTTCCCCACATATTAAATCCGATGCTGTACCAGTTTAAGGAGTTTCCGGCCAGAAAAAGCGTTTC
>NZ_DHEI01000001.1:0-14990 GCF_002399805.1 Flavobacterium sp. UBA4854 | reverse complement strand
TAACCCGCAACAATTACAAAATCAAGCGTGGTTAATTTATCGTAGATGCTGTTCATATTCCATATTCATTAAGAATATCGGCGATTTTAACCGGCATTCCAGTTTGTAACGATTTGTCCATTGCTTGTAATAAAGCTACGGTTCCAATTCCTTCTTCCATGTTTGGATAGGCTTCGAAATTCTGTTCGATACTGTCTACAAAATATTCTAAATAATTCTGATATTCTCCGCCGTGATGACTTTGTCCTTCAAAACGGAAGTAATATTTTAAAGTGCTATCGCCCCAAGTCACTACTTTTTCTTCGCCTGTTTTATCGGTAACCGCATAACGCAATTCGTGATAATCGGCTTGGCTTGCTCCTTCGGTTGCTCTTAAAATCGTGCTCATTCCGCTGTCGCGTTGTGCTGGCTGAGTTGGTGATGTATAAACGCCACTTACACGTGCAATTCTTCCATCGGTTGCTTTAAAAATAAAGTGCATCGTATCTTCATTTTTCAATCCAGCTGATTGTCCGTTCGCGCTGATCATTCCGTAACCCATTACTTCCTGAATATTTGGCAAATACCATCTGATGAAATCTACAGGATGGCTCAAACCTCCGTACAGCCATTTAAATGATTGCAAAAGCGACCATTCTTTCTTTAAAAACCATCTGTGATCGGCGTGGTATTGGGCTTCAATAGTTATTAAATCTCCAATTAATCCTGCTTCGTAATCGGCTCTTTGTCTTTTTGCTGGTTCGAAGAAACGTGAACTTTGCCCAATGAAAACCTTTTTTCCTGTTGATTTACTTAGTTCTAATAATTCTTTTGCATCAGATAAATCATCTATAAACGGTTTTGTACAAACAACGTGTTTCCCATGCAATAAAGCTTGTTTTACGTGTTGTGCGTGCAAATGATCAGGTGTGTAAATCGCGATAATATCAATCGACTCATCATTCAATAAATCGTCATAATTGGTTGTGTACGAATGGAAATCGAATTCTTTTGCTCTCTGCTTGCAGATTTCTTCATTTCTGTCGCACACTTTTACAAGTTCTAATTTTGAACTTTCTAAAGCCGCCGACATTGTGCTTCGTCCTTCTCCAAGTCCCAGAATGGCTATTTTTAACATGAGGTGTGGTTATTTTAGATTGTTGATTTTAGATTTTTTTGCCACAGATTAAAAGGATTAAAATGATTTTTTCTAATCTGTGAAAATTCTTTAATCTGTGGCAAAATATTATTTCGTTTCTACTTTGTTTAAGAAAATCCATGTTTCGTCTGGTTTTGCGCCTTCAATTCCTGATTGATATTTTTTCATTAAGGCGTTCCATTGATCAACTTTCGAATTATTTTCAGTTGTTTTTGGATTTAGTTTATCCAAGCTTTCTCCTTTCGGAATACTGATTACCAAGATTAATTGTCTGTCTTTTTTGAAAACCTGCAATTGCTGGAAATCGGCATTACAGAAACCTTTTGCAACTTCTGGCCATTTTTCGAATTGCGTTTTGTGATATTCTACATATTCTTTTTGGAGTTTTTCATCAGCAGGAAGATTCGCTGTTAAAACCACATTTTCCCAATCTGATGCTGGTTTTGAATCTTTACATCTTTCGAAATTTTGGAAATCGTAAACCAAATCTTCATAGATTTTAATTTCTAAAGAAGGAAAAGCACCCGCCAGTTTACGCTTTGTTCTTTCTGGCTGATTCATTTTTCCGTAAATCACCAAATGATTTTTCCACTGGTACAATTCCTGACCCACGATTCTAAAACCTGTCAAAGTCGATTTGATTTTTTCAATGTCAAAATCAGAACCGATTAATTCGATTGCATACGGTTTTGGCATTTCCTGCAGTCCCCATTTTTCATCGATTACGACTTCTTTTTCTAAATCTTTATAAGGCGCTCTAATTCCTGCAGCATCTTTAATTTTAGTGCTTACATACGGATCATTGTGTTCCCAGATATTTCCTTTTGGACCGTTATGGTTTTTAAGGATTTTCTTTTCGGCAATCCAATTGTTTTTAATTGTAAAACCTTCAGAACCTTCATCGGTATACAAATACAGCCATAAAAACGGATCGTGCGCGTATGGACTATTGTAAACCTTGTCAATATAATTTTCTTCAATTCGGCTGTTTGGCTGAGCCGAAAGCGTATAAATTCCAGCTACATCATGCAAATGTTTTGCGTAATGGTGAATTTTATTTCCTAGAATTTTATTGTTCTGCATCACATTTGGTGTGTGCGTCCATCCCCAGCCCATTGCCATTCCAGAGTATGATACATCCGAAATTTCATTGTGTTCAATTGTGATGTTTCTAACAAAACCAGCACTGATTCCCAGAGTTCCCCAATCTTCATTGGTTACGTTGGTGATTAAATTATCTGCTATTACTTCATCAGAACACATTTCTCTTTCATCTTTTATGATTAAAGGCAAATGCGCTTCAAAAGCTTCTTCGGAGAAAATTCCAACGTTGATAGCACTTCCGCCAATATCTTTAAATAAATTTCCTTTTACAGTATTATGATTTGTTCCTTTATTTAAATCTAAACCAGTCGAAGCCAAATGCTCAAAACGACAAGATTCAAACTGAATATTATTTGAATAATTAACTTCAACCGCTGCACGAGGTCTTCCAACCCATGCCTGATTTTCTAAATTCGCCTGATTTGGAGTTCCCGGTTGTTTCAATTTATAAGCGTCTAATAAATATAAACCGGACTGCAACGGCACGTGACCTTGCTGTGAAGGACGAAGCCAATTGCTGTATTGAAATGAAATTCCTTTAAATCTAAAATGACTTACAGGCGAATCGATTGTTCCTTTTACTTCAACCAGATTTTCTAAAACTGGCGCTGTAACTATAACTGAATTAATTTCTTCTCCTGCTCTTGGAATGTAATAGATTTTAGCATTTTTCTTGTCCAAATACCATTCTCCTGGTTCGTTTAAAAGTGAAAAAGCATTGTTTAAGAAATAAGCCGAATTCCCGTTGTTTTTAGAAATCCACGGTGCTGGCCACGGATGTTCGCTTTGAATACGGCTTTCTGGTTCTTCAAAAGAAAGTTTTGCACTGTCTTTTTGCACTTCAATATTTTTGATACGCAAGTTGGCATTTGACCACCATTGTACAATAAACATTTCCATTCCTGGCTCATACTTAACCGATTTATCTTTAAACGGAATCCAACAAGTTTGCTCTTCATGATTCCATGATAGAATACGTTCCATTGTAGTTCCAGCAGTATTTTTGGCTCTTACAGCTTTTTTACCGTTTACCCATAATTGTCTGTAATCGATAATGCTTCCTGCTTTTTTAGGAGCATCGGCAACCCAAACAGCACCTTTTTTAAGTCCGTTGATAATAGTTGTCGATTTTGTCCAGTTTTTGATTTCAATTCCACCGCTGATAATTGGTATTGCATTTGCATCGGCTTCAATTGTAGTCGGGCTATCTGCTGTTCCCGAATCTTCAGGTCTTACAAACAAAGGTTCGTTTAAATAATACGTTCCATTCATAACAATGATACGAATACCGTCTTTTATAGAGGAATCTTTTAAACGACGAAGTTCTCTGGCCTTTCTCATTGCCATATGAACTGTTGCCAGCGGACTCTCTTTTGTTCCTAGATTTTTATCGTTCCCTTTCGGGGAAACCCAAATTTCAGCTGCACTCATAGAAAACGAAATGCAGAGGATTAAAAAGAAGCTCAGGATTTTAGTAAATGAATTCAAACGCATTATTTAATATTTTGATTTTTTTTCTGGGTAAAAATTATAAGGCAGTCAATTTTAAGCATATATAATTTACAAATAAATGTATTTTTAACACTTTTACCAAATAATTCGTCCAATTTACTTGAACATAAAGTTATATGTATCCTGTACCCTCCTGTTTGAATCTTTTTTCGCCACTAATTACACGAATTCCACTTATTTACATTCGCCACTCCCGATAGCTATCGGGATAAAAGGATTTTACAGATTTTTTATTCAAATCGTCGATTATTTTTAAAGAGATGCTGAGAAAAATTAGTGCAATTAGTGAAATTCGTGGCCATCATTCTAGAAAAAACAAAAAAATCATTTTTAATCCTTTTATATGTGGCAAACAATTTTAAGTCATTAAATTTCTTTTCTAACCTTTTTTTAATAGATTTGTGTAATCGATTACATTTAAATATTATTATTTATGTGAGAAGTAATTTTTCACATCTATAAAAATAACACCAAAAAATTACTAACAATGAAAACCAACCGATTAAATCTTTTTTCTCTTGCAATGGCAATTATTCTTTGTCTTAGTTTGCAAAATGCAAATGCTCAAAGCAAATCTTACGATACTTATGCCAATGTCGAATTCAAAATGCCAAAAGTTAACGAGCCTGTAATTCCTGCTAACAAAGTAAATCTAAAAGACTTCGGAGCTGTAAATGGCGGTTATGTTTTAAACACCAAAGCTTTTGCAGATGCTATTGATGCACTTTCTAAAAAAGGTGGCGGAAAATTAATTATTCCACCTGGGATTTGGCTTACAGGACCGATCATTTTGAAAAGCAATATCGAACTTCATGCAGAAACTGGTGCTTTAATCAAATTCTCTACAGATAAAACTTTATATCCAATTATCGAAACTAGTTTTGAAGGTTTAAATACTTGGCGCTGCATCTCTCCTATTTACGGTAAAAACCTTGAAAACGTAGCTTTTACAGGAAACGGTGTTTGGGATGGCTCTGGTGAAGCTTGGAGACAAGTGAAAAAGAGCAAATTGACGGACGAACAATGGAAAAAATTTGTTGCTTCTGGTGGCGTTTTAAACGAAAAGAAAGATAGTTGGTATCCTTCTGAACAATATTTAAAAGGCGCAAAAGGTGCAGATCAAAATGTACGTCCTGACTTGAAAACAAAAGAAGATTTTGAAGCGATTCACGATTTTCTTCGTCCGGTTTTGGTGAGTATTCAAAACAGTAAAAGAGTATTATTTGACGGACCTGTTTTTCAAAATTCTCCAGCTTGGAACATTCATCCTTTATTAATTGAAGATTTAATTGTTAGAAATGTAACCGTTAGAAATCCGTGGTTTTCTCAAAACGGAGACGGACTTGATGTTGAATCTTGCAAAAATGTAGTAATCGAAAATTCAAGTTTTGATGTTGGTGACGATGCGATTTGCATTAAATCTGGAAAAGACAAAGACGGACGCGACAGAGGTGTTCCTTGCGAAAATATTATTGTGAAAAATAATATCGTGTATCACGGTCATGGTGGTGTTACGGTTGGAAGTGAAATGTCTGGAGGAGTAAAAAATCTCCACGTTTCTAACTGTACTTTTATGGGAACTGATGTTGGTCTTCGTTTTAAAAGCACTCGCGGACGTGGCGGTGTTGTGGAAAACATCTTCATCTCTGATGTTTTTATGACTGATATTCCATCACAAGCGATTTCATTTGATTTATACTACGGAGGAAAATCAATCGCTGAAACTTTGGCTGAAGGCGGAAATACGGTAACTACAAAACTGGTTCCTGTAAACGAAGAAACCCCGCAGTTTAAAAACATTTCAATCAAAAATATTACCATTAGAGGTGCTCAGCAAGCGGTGTTTTTACAAGGTCTTCCTGAAATGAATTTAGAAAATATTGAGATTTCAAACTTGATCGCAAAATCACAAAAGGGCTTTTCTATAATTGATGCCAACGGAATTAAAATCAGCAACGTAAAATTAGATATTGAAGCTAAAAACGCGTTTGAGATGTACAATGTACAAAATCTTTCTTTAAAGACTGTAGAATTTAATCCAGGTTCAGCAACTACCATAACAATTGATGGCGGAGCAAGTAAAAATATTGATTTGAGTAGTTTATCTAAAACTACTACTATTGGAAAAGATGTTCCTAAAAAAGCTGTAAAATTCTAAAATTAGAATAGTATGATCAAAACGAATTTTATAAACAGCTCCAGATTACTTTTATTAGCTTTTTGCACGCTTTCATTTGTATACTCAAATGCGCAATCTAGTGATATTAGCACAAAACCTTTCACTGATGGTACTAATCATTGGTATTTCATTAAAGATAAAACCAATATTATAAATCCAATTCCGAATCAACCGAAATATGCTGAAACGGATTATGCTAAAATCGCCGATAACATTCTGTACTTCCAGCGTGATAATGGCGGATGGCCAAAAAACTATGATATGAAAGCCATACTAACGCCACAACAGATCGATAGTGTCGTTAAAACGAAATATATTGAACATACGACTTTTGATAATGAAACGACTTATACGCACATTCATTATTTAGCGCAGGTTTACACGCTTACAAAAGACCCAAAATATAAAGAAGGTTGTTTACGTGGTATTAATTTCACTTTAAAAGCACAATATCCAAATGGAGGCTGGCCTCAATATTTTCCTTTAGAAAAAGGATATAGCCGACACATTACTTTTAATGACGGAGCATATATGGGCATCATGAATCTTTTAAAAAAAATTGTAAACAACGATCCTGATTATGCTTTTATTGATGCCAAAACCAGAAAAAAAGTAACGAAATCTTACGAAAAAGGTTTGGAATGTATTTTAGAAATGCAGATTAAAGACAACGGAAAATTAACCGCTTGGTGTCAACAGCACGATGAAATAACACTTCAACCTGCTTGGGCTCGTAAATTTGAACCGCCAAGCATCTGCAATGCAGAAAGTGTTGATATTGTTTTATTTTTAATGGACATCGATAATCCAAATGAAAAGGTCATTAATGCCGTACAAAGTGCGGTAAAATGGTTTCAGGATTCTAAAATTTACAACACCAGAGTTGAAAGTTTTGAAGCTCCAGAAATGGATTCAAAATACAAGAAAATCAAGAATGATGTGAGGGTTGTAAATGATCCAACAGCTCCGCCAATTTGGACACGTTACTATGAACTAAAAACACACAAACCTTTATTCAGCGACCGCGACAGCGAGTTTTTATATTCTCTTGCAGAAGTAAGCCGCGAACGAAGAACAGGTTATGCATGGTATACAGATAAACCTGAAAAAGCTTTGAAAAAATATCCTGAATGGCAGAAGAAATGGACGCCTGATGCGGATGTTTTGAAGAAGTAAAAATTTCAACATAAAGTTTTTGTCATTTCGACCGAAGGGAGAAATCACACGCGGGATTCCGCAAAGAAAATCTCCAATCTTTGTCGAGCTACTAGTGTGATTTCTCCTTTCGGTCGAAATGACAAACTGTAACTCAGTAAATATAAAAAAGCATGAATTGTGTAATTCATGCTTTTTTTAAATCTAAAATTAAATACTAATCATTCAGATTGTAGAATGAAATTGCATTCTCAAACCAAATCTTATTCTGATCTTCAATTGAAAACTTAGCCATATAATCTTCTAAAGTTTTCACTACTTCATTATAATCAGAAGCAACGTTTAAAACCGGCCAATCCGATCCGTACATTAATTTATCTGTTGAGAAGTTCTCAAAAATTACATCTAAATACGGTTTTAAATCTTCTGGTTTCCAGTTTTTCCAATCGGCTTCCGTTACCATTCCTGAGATTTTACACCAAACGTTATCGTATTTTGCGATTTCCGCGATTCCTTTTTTCCAAGAATCAATACTTCCTGATTTGATATCTGGTTTCGCAATATGATCAATCACAAATCGTTGATTTGGAAAGTCTTTTACCAGACTAATTGCAGCTGGTAATTGACGTTCGAAAATTAAAATATCGTACGTATAATCAAATGATTTTAAAGCTTGTATTCCATTTCTAAAAGCTTCTCCAAACATAAAATCGTCTGGTTCGCCTTGAACAACGTGTCTAAAACCTTTCAGTTTTTTTTGGTTGGAAAAGAATTGTAAACGTTCTTCAATATTTTTATTTCTTAAATCTATCCAGCCCACAACACCTTTTATGAAATCATTTTTTGAAGCTAAATCCAATAAAAAATGCGTTTCTTCTTCTGATTGGCTCGCTTGAACAACAACACAGCCTTCAAATTGATTTTCTTTTAAAATTGGCTGTAAATCTTCAGGAAGAAAATCTCTCTGGATAGTACTCATGGTTTCATCAATCCAGCTGTCTCTAACGGGATCAAACTTCCAAAAATGCTGATGGGAATCAATTCTTTTACTCATAATTACTTAGTTAACATCGCTGATTAATGCGCGGTCTAAATGTACGTAACCTCCATCCACAAAAACAAATTGTCCTGTCGTGTGCGAAGATTTTTCTGAAATGATAAAAAGTGCTGTATCTGCAATTTCTTCTGTCTTAGTCATTCTGCTTTCCAGCGGAATACTTTTGTTGATTTTATTCAAAACCGTTTCGCCATCTGGCAATGTTTTAATCCAATCTTCGTAAGCTGGCGTGTAACTTTCGGCAATAATAATCGCATTAGAACGAATTCCAAACTGAATCAAATCTACCGCCCATTCTCTTGTTAAACCTAAAACTCCGCCTTTCGCAGCAGCGTAACCAGAAGTTCCGCCTTGCCCTGTTAAAGCGACTTTTGAGCCAATATTTAAAATATTTCCTTTTGATTCTTTCAAAAACGGCAACGAATATTTCGCTAAAAGAAAATAGCTTACCACATTCAATTTCAAAGAGTTCATGAAATCTTCGTAGCTAGAATCTAATCCTGCTCCGTCATTTACTCCAACATTATTGATTATAGCATCGATTCTACCGTATTTTGCTCCAATTACTTTTACCGCATTTTCTATTGCAACAGGATCTGTTACGTCAGTTTGCACGAATAAAGAATTGACGCCTCTTTTTTGAAGTCTTTCTACATATTCAAAACCCCTTGCATTTCGGTCAACCAAAACCGGAATCGCACCTTCATCTGCCAATCTGTTAACGATCGTTTCTCCGATACTGCCTTCTTTTCCAGCCGAACCAGAAACGACAACAATTTTATTTTTTAAGTTTAAATCCATTTCATTTTTGTGTTAGATGTGTTTTGTAAAATGTCTTTTGTGAAAAGTGATTTGTGAGATGTAAAATGTGAAAAGTGAAATCTAAAAATCAGATCGCTTTGTATCTTACAATGAAAATCACATTTCACATATTACTTTTCACTTTTCACAAATTAATCAATTTCAATCAACGCCTTAATTACATTATTCTTCGGATCAATCAGATTCCCAAAATCATTAATCATTTCAGAAAAACTTGTTCTGTGTGTAATGTATTTTTTCGGATCGATTTTTCCCTCTTTCAAACATTTCATTACATATTCGAAATCTTCAATAGTTGCATTTCTACTGCTCATTAAAGTTGATTCTCTTTTGTGGAAATCAGGATGACTAAAACTTAATTCTCCTTTTTGAAGTCCAACCAAAACAAATCTTCCGCCGTGCGAAATATAATTGAAAGCACTATTCATTACTTTCTGATTTCCAGTTGCATCAATTACTACATTTGCCATATCTCCGTTTGTCAATTCAGCTAGTTTTGCAGCAACGTCATCGTTTAACGGATTAATCGTTTCGTCTGCTTGCAATTGCTCTTTACAGAAATTCAAACGGTAATCATTGATATCCATTACGATCACTTTTGCACCAGCGATTTTAGCAAACTGAATCAAACCAATTCCAATTGGTCCTGCTCCCATTACCAAAACCGTATCTGTCGCTTTTACAGCCGCTCTTCTAACGCCGTGTGCCGCAATTGCCAAAGGTTCAACCAAAGCCAATTCATCGTAATCTAAACCTTGACCGTGCAGTAAATATTGTTCTGGGATTGAAACATATTCTGCCATTCCCCCATCAATATGAACTCCAAAGACTTTAATATTTACACAGCAGTTTGTCAAACCGTTTCTACAGGCAACGCATTTTCCGCAATTGAAATACGGAATAAAAGTTACTTTATCTCCCGGTTTAAAACCTGCTGCATTTCCTTTGACATATTCTGCTGCCAATTCGTGACCTAAAATTCTAGGATATTCAAAATACGGCTGAGTCCCGCCAAAAGCGTGAATATCGGTTCCGCAGATCCCAATTCTTTTAATTTTCAATAAAACTTCACCTTCTTTTGGTTCTGGAATGCTGGTTTCTTTTAATAGAAATTCCTGCGGTTTTTCGCAAACAATATATTTCATTTTATACTTTCTTAATTTTTATTTTTGATACGCTACAGCTTTCTGTTTACTTGTTCCTAAACCTTCAATTCCTAATTCTACCACATCGCCAGCTTTAATATAAATCGGATCTGGTTTGATTCCTAAACCAACTCCTGGAGGTGTTCCTGTGCTAATAATATCACCTGGAAGCAAAGTCATAAACTGACTTAAATAGTGTACCAAATATGGAATCTTGAAAACTAAATTTAAGGTATTACTGTCTTGGTACTTTTTACCATTTACCGTCAGCCACATTTTTAAATTGTCAACATCTGCGATTTCGTCTTTCGTTGCCAAAAATGGTCCAAGAGGCGCAAAAGTATCGCTTCCTTTTCCTTTTGCCCATTGACCGCCGCGCTCTAATTGAAAAGCTCTTTCGCTGTAATCATTCAATAAAGCATAACCTGCAACGTAATCTAAAGCTTCTGCTTCTTCAACATAACTTGCTTTTTTGCCCACGATAAAAGCCAATTCTACTTCCCAATCTGTTTTTTCACTGTTTTTAGGAATAATCAAATCATCGTCTGGACCGCACAAAGAAGTTGTTGATTTAAAGAAAATAATTGGTTCTGTCGGAATTGGTGCGTTGGTTTCTTTACAGTGATCGATATAATTCAATCCAATGCAGATAATTTTTGAAGGTCTTGCTACTGGCGAACCCAAACGTACCGAAGCATCAACTTCTGGCAAAGTCGGATTGCTTTCTAATGTTTTTTGTAATTTTTCTAATCCATTTTCTTCAAAGAAACTTTCGTTAAAATCGGTTACAATCGAAGAAACATCATATCTCTTTTCTCCAATCAAAACTCCAGGTTTCTCTTTTCCGATTTCTCCAAAACGTATTAATTTCATAATCGTATATTTTTAATTGTTAGTTTATTTTTATGATGAATAAATATCATCAAAGTTGGTTATTTTTAGATATTCCTATGTTTTCCTATTCCCAATTCCTCAAAAAAAGGAAAACAAAATTAATAAATGTAAAATTTACAATTACAAAAATACTTTTTAAAAATTAATATTCGAGATATATTTCATTTTCGTATTCCTAAAATAATCAAACTTTAAATTTTTATAACATTTTTTAGACAGTTTGTAAAAATAATATCACTAATTGCCGATTTATGCAAAAAGATTCTTGAATAAAGTTTGTATTTCTTGCGCATTTGAATCTTATTCCTACTTTTGTAATTGTAATTTTTACATTTATTATTTCAATCGATTTCACTACTCAAAATTCCTATATAAAAATGATAAAATTAAAAGGCATAACTTGGAACCATACAAGAGGTTTGCTTCCAATGGTTGCCACATCTCAGCGTTTTACAGAACTACATCCTGAAGTTGAAATTTCTTGGGAAAAGAGAAGTTTACAAGAATTTGCCGATGCTTCGATCGAAGACTTAGCCAAAAGATTTGATTTATTGGTAATCGATCATCCTTGGACAGGTTTTGGAGCACAGACGAAAGCAATTCTTCCTTTATCTGATTATTTATCAAAAGAATATATTAAAGACCAAGAAGTTAATACCGTTGGAAAATCGTACGGAAGTTATGTTTTTCATGATAAATTATGGGCGCTACCTATCGATGCTGCAACTCCTGTTGCTTCTGCCCGCTTGGATCTTCTAGAAAAAAACAACTTAGAAGTTCCTAAAACGTATGATGATTTATTGGCTTTAGCGAAAAAAGGTTTGGTAGCTTTCGCTGGAATTCCAGTAGATGTTTTAATGAGTTTTTATATGTTTTGCTGCAGTTTGGGAGAAGCTCCGTTTATTTCTGAAGAAAAAGTGATTTCTGAAACTACAGGAAAAAAAGCGCTTCAAATGTTTAGAGAACTGACACAATTGATTGATCCAGCTAACTTTAACCGTAATCCAATTCAGGTTTACGAAGCAATGGTAAATTCGGATGAAATTGCCTACTGCCCTTTTGCTTACGGTTATTCTAATTATTCTAGAAGTGGTTACAGCAATAAACTTTTACATTTTTATGATTTAGTACGTTTGAATGATAATCCAATGATTTCTTCTTTGGGTGGAACAGGATTGGCTGTTTCTTCATTCAGCGAACATATTGAAACGGCAATAAAATATGCCGAATTTACGTGTTCATCACAAGTACAGCAAAATATTTATACAGATAATGGCGGTCAGCCAGGACATTTACAAGCTTGGAAAAGCGAGAGAATTAATGGTGTGACACATGACTATTTCAAAAATACGTTGCCTGCTTTAGAACGCGCATTCCTTCGTCCAAGATATTATGGACATATGTATTTCCAAGATCATGCAGGTGATGTGGTTCGCAATTATTTGATGAATGGCGGAGACGAATTGAAAGTATTAGAAGAAATGAATGGGCTTTACGCGGAATCTCTAAAAATTCAGACCGTATGAGACCTTTAGAAGGATTAATTGTTCTGGAATTCTGCCAATTTTTGGCTGGACCCTCAGCTGGTTTAAAACTAGCCGATTTGGGCGCACGCGTCATCAAAATCGAGCGTCCTGTAAAAGGTGAAGCTTGTAGACAATTAAGTATCAAAGATTTATTTGTAGACGACAGCAGTTTACTTTTTCATACCATAAATAGAAATAAAGAATCTTTTGCAGCCGATTTAAAAAATCCAGACGATTTAGTTTTGATTAAAAAACTAATCGAAAAAGCTGATATTATGACGCATAATTTCAGACCTGGTGTGATGGAAAAAATTGGTTTAGATTTTGAAAATACACTTTCTATAAATCCGCAAATCATTTACGGAACCATTACAGGTTATGGAAATGAAGGTCCGTGGGCAAAAAAACCGGGACAAGATTTATTATTGCAATCGCTTTCTGGATTAAGCTGGTTAAGCGGACGCAAAAGTCAAGGTCCTGTTCCGTTTGGATTGGCAGTTGCCGATTTAATGTGCGGAAATCATTTTGTACAAGGAATTTTAGCAGCACTTTTAAAAAGAGCCAAAACTAAAAAAGGAGTTTTGGTCGAAGTTAGTTTGTTAGAATCGATTTTGGATGTTCAATTTGAAGCCATTACTTCTTTCTTAAATGATGGAGGTCAATTACCTGAACGCGGCGATATTAAAGGAAGTGCACATGCTTTTTTAAGTGCGCCTTACGGAGTTTATCAAACACAAGACGGTTATTTATCTCTTGCAATGGGCGATTTACTTTTTATTGGAAAAACATTAGGTTTGGATTTAAGTGCTTTCGCAGATAAACATCTTTGGTTTGAAAAAAGAGATGAAATCAGAACAATTTTAAGTCAAAAAATTCAAACACAAACTTCTGATTATTGGACTGAAATCCTTCAAAAAGAAGGCATTTGGTGCGGCAAAGTTTTCAATTACGAAGAATTAGACAGTCAACCTTTTGTAAATGAATTACAACTGAAACAAACCGTAAAAAATACCGAAGGCGAAACTTTAGTTACAACGAGAAGTCCAATTCAGTTAGACGGTGAAATTTTATTAAGTGAAAAAGCAGCTCCAAAAGTAGGACAAGATAATTTGAAAATACACGAAGAATTCATTAAAGCTAAATAAAACTTAACAGATTAAATTAAAATCTGTGTAAATCTGCTTTAATCTGCATAAATCTGCGTGAAAAATTTATACGAAAAAAAAGTATTTCACGCAGATTTAAAATGATTTGAGCAGATCAAATTAGATTTTTAATTGTTGAATAAAACGATTAACAAATAAACCATAATAAACGGTTAAACAGAAAAAATGAAACCATTAGAAGATTATTTAATTGTAGATTTCAGTCAGTTTCTTTCGGGACCTTCAGCCAGTTTACGATTGGCCGATTTGGGTGCGCGTGTCATAAAAATTGAAAAACCGGGAACGGGAGATATCTGCCGTACTTTATATACTTCTGATTTGATTATGAACGGCGAATCGTCTGTTTTTCATACCATCAACAGAAACAAAGAATCTTTTGCGATTGATTTTAAACAACCAGAAGAACTTCAAAAATTAAAAAAATTATTAGCCAAAGCCGATGTTGTCATGCATAATTTCAGACCTGGAGTTATGGAACGCATTGGTTTGAGTTATGACGATGTAAAAGGCATTAATCCAAATGTGATTTACGGAGCGATTTCTGGTTTTGGAGAACATCCAGATTTGAAAGACTTACCAGGTCAGGATTTGCTTTTGCAATCTTTAACGGCTTTAACTTGGCTAAGCGGAAATCAAGAAGACGGCCCAGTTCCAATGGGATTGTCGATTGTGGACATGCTTGCCGGAGCACATTTGGCGCAGGGAATTTTAGCCGCTTTATATAGAAAAGCAACTCATAATATCGGTGCACAAATTCAAGTGAGCATGCTGGAATCGGCGTTTGATTTTCAGTTTGAAACTATTACAACGTATTTTAATGACGGAGGCGAATTGCCTGTTCGAACTAAAACCAATAATGCACACGCTTATTTGGGCGCGCCTTATGGAATTTACAAAACCAAAAACGGCTATTTAGCATTGGCAATGGGATCTATTCCTGTTTTGGCTTCTTTGCTAAAATGTGATGCTTTATTGGCTTTCCCTGAAAATAAATTTACGCTTAGAGACGAAATCAAAAATATTCTTGCCGATCATCTGCAAACGCAGGAAACCCAATTCTGGTTGGATATTTTAGAACCTGCCGACATTTGGTGCGCAGGAGTTTTAAACTATCAACAACTTTTTGCGGAAGAGGGCTTTAAAGTTTTGAATTTCACCCAACAAGTAGAAATGCTCGACGGTTATACTTATAAAACAACACGCTGCCCGATAAAAATTGACGGCGAATATCTGACTTCTGGAAAAGGTTCGCCGAAACTGGGTCAGGATAACGAGAAAATTATTAAAGAATT
>NZ_DHEI01000025.1:32159-41604 GCF_002399805.1 Flavobacterium sp. UBA4854 | reverse complement strand
TTGACAAATATAACTACTAATTAGTTAGTAGAAAAACTAATTTATTAATATTTATACTAATTAATTAGTTAAACCAGTAATTACGGAATATTCAGGCAATGAATTTTTACCGTTAATAACTTAAAAAAGAATTAATTATAACCTTAAAGTAAAGTTTAGATACAAAAATCAAGATATTTTTGATCTATTAAATTAATGTCATCGGAAGTTCGTAGAAAAATTTCAGGAGAAAGAAGGAAAGGAGAAAGTTTCTTTTTTTATTAATTCCTGACTAGAAGATTGACTATTTTATTTTAGCTTTCCAAGCTAATCAATCCTAGTAGTTCTAATTTTTGAAATCGAAATCAAAATCACAGACAAAACGACAAAAGAGATTAAAACGAAAACTCCGTTTATGAATGCTGTTTGCAATCCGAGCTTAGTAACATCAATAAAAGGATAAGGATAAAAGCTAGAAACAAAACCGTGGATTATGGTATAAATCATGTAAATAATCGGGTAAACCAACCAAAACCAAATGGTTTTAAAAGAGATCTTTTCTGGACTTACAAAAAACAGCCAGAAAAAGAAAAATAAAACTGGTACAACAGTATGGAAAATTTCGCTTACAATGCGATGGTGTCCTTGCAAATCTAAAATTGGGCGAAGGAGCACATTAAAAACAATTCCGACAATCAAAATGTAAACCGTAATTGCGGTGATTGTAGTACATTTTTTGAAAAAAGCATTTGCCTTACTATTACCACCAAATAGCAACAAAGCACTGCAAAGAAAAACGATCGTATTTGTTGTAATGGTAAAAAAACTAAAAAAACGAACTGCTGCACTAAAAAAAGTGAATTCAGGACTTTTTAACAGCAAATAAAACTGTACAGGCAAGGCGTATAATTCTAGGGCAAAAATAATACCTAGCAAAATCTCCCCTTTTATTTTTGTGGTATTTTCTTTTTCCATATTTCACTAAAAGTCAGATCACTAAAATACGGATTTTATTCGAAATATTTACAGTACTCTTTTCTGTTTTTCGCTCTCAGCAATCGTTTTTTCAAGCCTTGACAATTGTGTTTTTTCCTGTTTGGCACTCATAATCCAATGAATCATTACTTTTTTATACGAAGGTGCTTGCTTTTCAAAGAATTCCCAAGCAGTTGCATTGTTTTTAAACTGTTTCTCGTAAACATCTAACAACGGAACTGGTTCTTTTTCGTGCGAATAAATCTTAGACTTATTTTCGGTTCTAAAACCAAACGCTTTCAAACCAGCATCAGTCATTAAACCCGCTTTTGTCAAATCTTCTATCTTCTGAATATTAATCGCACTCCAAATGCTAGAAGGCTTTCTTGGAGTAAAACGAATTGTATAACTTTCCGCATCAATAGATTTTCTAACACCATCAATCCAGCCAAAACAAAGCGCTTGATCTACAGATTCTGACCAGCTCATAGAAGGCTTTTTACTCGTAACTTTATAAAAACCAACCAAAAGTTCTTTCTCTTTTTGATGGTTTTTCTCAAGCCATTTTCTAAATTCTAATTGATTTGGGAAGAAAGTTGGTGTCATCTATATCTATTTTATTTTTAATAAATTCTTATAATAATTTTTCTGTTTTAGCTAAGAAATCTTCTGTAACGGTTTCAATATTGATATTCATTCTTTCAGCTAAAACCGTCAGCCACCAAATTGATTCTCCTATTTTATGCTTCAATTCTTCTTCTGTATTTGCTTTTGGCCATCTGCCTTCATGCGACATAACATGACGACCAACCAAACCGGCATCGGTTAAAAAAGCTAACGCATCTTCTTCTATTGTCCATTCACTTCCATGATGCGCTACTTCTAGTTCGTGATAACGCTTTCTTATCTCTACAGAACGTTGTTTTAATTCTTCAAAATTTAATGATGCCATAATTTAGTTTTTAGTAAATAATTCTTTAAATGCAATCGGACTTACATTTGTTTTCTTTTTAAAAAGTTTATTGAACGATTGCGGATGCTCAAAACCTAATTTATAGGCAATTTCAGAGACTGAAAGAGTTCCTTTTGCAATATATTCTTTTGCTTTTTCGATTAATTTTTCATGAATAAACTGCTGGGTATTTTGTCCTGAAATACTACGCAGTAAATCGCTCAAATATCGGGGTGACAACTGCATTTCATCGGCTACAAATTGTACGGTTGGCAAACCGTTTTCTTCTGGTTTTTCGCTATTAAAATAATCTTCTAATAGTTTTTCCAGTTTAGAAAGCACGTCATTATTAACCGCTTTTCTGGTTATAAACTGACGGTTGTAAAAACGATTGCTGTAATTAAGCAAAAGTTCTATCTGCGAAATAATAACATCCTGACTAAAATGGTCTATCCGTTCATTGAGTTCCTGCATAATGTTTGTGAAAACACCCAATATCGTCTCTTTTTCTTTCTCAGAAAGATATAAAGCTTCGGCAGCAGAATAAGAGAAAAACCCATATTTTTTGATAGTGGCATTTAAGGAATAAGGACGAAAAAAATCAGGATGAATATTTAATGACATTCCGCTGTAATCGGCTTCTTCATCCTGCATTTTAAGAACTTGTCCGGGAGACACAAACGACATTCCGCCTTCTTCAAAATCATAGAATCCATGTCCGTATCTCAGTTTTCCCGTGAAATTAGTTTTGAAAGATATTTTATAAAAATCCAAAACAATTCCGTTTTCAAAATCGTTGGGATCAAATACAGCTTCTCCATAATTCAGAATACTAATCAGCGGATGTACCGGTTTTGGCTGTCCCATAGCTTTATGCAACTCTGAAACAGACTGGAATATTCTGGGTTGATTTTTCATTTTAATTTTCTGACGTTTTTACAAATTTACAAAATGTTCGGCTGGCGTAATATTCCAACTAACCGTACCTTGATCGATCATATCATGAACAGGAGAATCACTAAGTTCTGTCATTAATTTATGCATTGCTTCAGTTCCTTCTTCTACACTGTCCCAAACGAGCATATCATAAACAACGTCTTTTTTCAATTCAAAAATTGTTCGGGAACGAAATCCTTTTTGGCGTTTCAAAAAAGCATCAATTTCAGTATTTGCTTCAATAAATTGTTTGGTTGTAAAACCTTTGAGTTTAAAGGTAGTCAATTCTATAGCTTGATTTTTCATCTGATTTATAAATTAAAAAGTAAACATTGATTTGATGTTTTGAATCTGAGTTTCAGCCCCCAAACTTAGTCGTTCGTTATACAATGCATTTGCATCTTTTCCCGCTACATATCGCAATTGGCTTTTATTATCTGTAGCAGCTTCAAAAATGATTTGCGCAACATCTTCAGCATTTGTATAATTGTCAATTTGTTCTGCGCTGTATCCTTTGCTTACTTCCGTAGTTAATTTTTCGTATGCTTCGTGTTGTGCAACTTCCATAGATCGTATGGCAAAATCTGTTTTCATTCCGCCTGGCGCAACCACTTTTACCTGTATCCCAAACTGAATTAATTCTGATGCAAGACTTTCTGAAAATCCGTCTACCGCAAATTTTGTTGCGCTGTAAATAGAGCAAGTTGGAAAACCCATTAATCCAAAAGTAGAAGTTATATTAATGAAAGTACCGCTTTTTTTCTCACGGAAATGAGACACAAATGCCTTTGAAACCCTAATAACGCCAAATAAATTAGTGACGATCTGACGTTCAATTTGATGATTTTCGAGAGATTCCAAAACGCCAATTAAACCATAACCTGCATTATTCAGAACCACATCTACAGAATATTTCTCCAAAACACTTTTAATCGTTGAATCAATCTGTTCTGGATTTGTAACATCTAACGGAAGTACAATGACGTTTTCCAGCTGATTTAATTCTGTTTCTTTTTCCGGATTTCGCATCGTGGCAATGACCTGCCATCCTTTACTTTGAAATAATTTTGCCGCAGATTTCCCTAATCCTGTTGAAGCTCCTGTAATAAAAATTGTCTTTTGCATTTTTAATTGTTTTAAAATTATAATGCAAAGATCAGCCGAAGCCTAAGTTTGTTTGTAGCCTATTTGGAAGATGTCGTAGCCAAAATGACGGATATAAAAAAACTCCATTATTGCTAATGGAGTTTTTTACTTTATATTTTTTAATTCACTTTAATTTCAACTGAAGAAACCGGAATTCCATTTCCAGTCTTAGCCTTCATCTGAATATTTTCTTTCTTCCCATTCGACTGAATAATCACAACACATTTTCCATTAAACAATTTACAGGAATTGGCTTTAAACGATTCCAAATTAGCCTGATAACCATTATCAACACCAACTAATTTTCCACCGCCAGAAACTTCAAAATTGATTAAATCCATTGCGGTTGGCAATAAGTTTCCGTCTTTATCAGTCATCGAAACTGTTACGTAAACCAAATCGTAAGTGTCGTTTTTAATTGATGTTTTTTCAGCTTTTAAGTCAATTTTAGAAGCTTCTCCCGTTGTATGGATTTCTTTTTCTAAAACTACTTTTCCGTTCTTTCTTGAAACCGCTTTTAAAGTTCCTTGCTCAAATTTTACACGCCAAGAGATATGAAGATCATCATTTTGTTTTGCTTTTTTTCCGAGGGATTTTCCGTTTAAGAATAATTCTACTTCATCGGCATTGTTGTAATACGCCCAAACTTCTACATCCTGCTCTTTTTTCCAGTTCCAATGTGGCAAAATATGAAGAACTGTTTTATTCGACCATTCGCTTTGGTACATATAATACACATCTTTTGGAAGTCCCGCTAAATCGACAATTCCGAAATAAGAACTTCTTGCAGGAAATGGATACGGATCTGGTTCTCCGATATAATCAAAACCTGTCCAGATAAAAGTTCCTGCCATGAAATCTTGGCTTTTGATCGTTTTCCAGTTTTCTTCATGCGTCGCGCCCCAATACGATTTCACTTGATCATAAGCCGAAACCGTCCAATCGGCATTTCCGTCAAACGCAGCGCCGTGTTTTGTTGGCCACGCTTTAATTCCGTCAGGAAAATCATAATGACCGCGCGTTTCTAAAGCCGAAACACTTTCTGAAGCTAATATTTTCTGTCCTTTAAATTTAGTTGGAAAATCCTTGTAATCTTCATGTTTGTAATTGAATCCCAAAAGATCTAAAGCACCAGATTGGTAAATAAAATTTTTCTCAATTACATTTTCTGTCAAAGCAGAAGTTACTGGACGAGTTGTATCTAGTGATTTTACAATTTTAGCTAATTCTCTTGTAATCGCAATTCCTGTCGAATCAAACTGTTCTCTAATTTCATTACCAATACTCCACATCATAACCGATGGATGGTTACGGTCTCTTTTAATAAAATCTTCTAAATCTTGTTTGTGCCAAGCATCCCAATCTTTGTGGTAATCGTTGGTTACTTTTTTCTTTTTCCAAACGTCAAAAGCTTCGTCCTGAACAATGAATCCCATTTCGTCGCACAATTGCATCATTTCTAAAGAATGTGGATTATGAGACATTCTGATAGCGTTTGCTCCCATTTCTTTCATCAAAGTCAGTTTTCTTCTAACCGCGTGAATATTTTCAACCGCGCCCAAAGCACCATTATCGTGATGCAGACAAACGCCATAAATTTTGGTTGGAACACCATTTAAAGAAAATCCTTTCTCTGAATCAAAATTGAAAAATCTAAATCCAAGTGGTGTTTCGTAATTGTCAACCAATTTCGATTTCTCGTAAACTTTGGTAATAACTTTATACAAATACGGATTCTCTGTACTCCATAATTTCGGTTGATTCAAAACCAAATCATGAACCTTTTTTTCTGAGGTTTTAGCGCCAATTTTTTCTGTTGAAGTATAATTGGTAACTTCTTTATTCTCGGAATTTACCACCGAAGTAACCAATTTAAATTCTTTCGCCGAAACATTATCATTATCAATGGTAACTTCCAAATGTATTTTTGATTTTTCTGCTGAAACTTCTGGCGTTGTTACAAAAGTCCCCCATTTTCCAACATGCAGTTTTTCACTAGCAACTAAACGTACATTTCTATAAATCCCCGAACCCGTATACCATCTTGAATTCGGCTGAGAATCGTTATCAACTTTTACGGCAATCGTATTCGATTTTCCAAAGTTTAAATATTGCGTCAAGTCATATCCAAAAGAAATATAACCATTTGGGCGAACTCCTAATGATTTTCCATTTATGAAAACTTCACTGTTCTTAAAAACACCGTCAAATTCAATCGAAACTGTTTTGTTTTTCCAATTTGCAGGAATTGTAAATACTTTACGATACCAACCTTTCCCCGCTGGTAAAAATCCTTGTGCTTGCTTGGTTTTAGCATCTTTATCAAAAGCGCCTTCAATACTCCAATCGTGCGGTAATTGAAGCGTTCTCCAATCTGAAGTATTGAAATTGGCATTTATTGCTTCGGGATAATCTCCTAATTTGAAGTTCCAATTTTTATTGAAATCTTCTACAATTCTGGCTTGTTTTTGTGCAAAAACTGAAACTGAAAATAGTAATGTTAAAGCAAATATTATCTTTTTTAAAATCATAATATATTTAAATAATTATTTTTAAAATTCCAAATTTCTACAATCTTGTCATTTCGACGAAGGAGAAATCTTCGCGAGTAACTCCGCAACGTAGTTCGCCAACCTTTGTCGAGCTTCTTGTGGAGATTTCTCCTTCGTCGAAATGACAAACTGGATGGATAATTGGAACGTAAACGCACTCCTGTGCGTCTCTACAATAAAACCTTGGCGTGTTTGTGCCTTTATGGCAAACCATCATTTACTGAAATTCGAAATTATCCAGCATCAACCCCTTCAAATCATCACCTTCAAGTGTTATTTTATACGTTCCTGCGTTAATATAACCACCAGATGTCGTATTCAAAATTTTCCATTTTTCAGGCGAAGGAAAAAACTCAATTGTATCATTTCGCATCAAAATTCCGTATGCATCTTCCATTTTGAATTTCACTTTCATCGGAGTTTCATTTCTATTCATAAAACGGAAACGCATTAAATAAATTCCAGCAACTCCAGGTTTTACTTCAAACTCGATGCTGTTGTTTGTCTTTTTTGTGAACTCAATATAATCGGCTTTTTTGAAATTTCCTTTTTCGATTCCTATTCCCGTTGTTTTTGTCTTTTCAGCTTCTATAATTACAACTGGTCTCGAATCGTCTTTTTCGCCCATATCGTAAGTTGGAACTACTGCAATTGTAAAATGCGACCCTGCTTTACCAAATTCAACTTTATCCGTTTTTTTAATTTCTTTCTTATAAACATCAAAAGAGAAATTCAAACTATTTTTAGCTTTTTCTTCCAGTTTAGTAAAGCCTTTCAACCAATCAGGAACTGGTTCAAAAACAGGAATAATTATATAAACATTCGAATCTTTCGATAAATCTAAATTTCCTGAAGGTATATTTACATCTGAAAACTGTAGATAGTCTGCTCCAAAAACCTCCGAAGGCAATTCGGTAAAACTCACATCTGAGTTTGAAAATTGCTTCGAATTAATATCTAGCCATGAAGCAATTTTAAAATCATTTTTAGAATTCAAACTTACATTCTGAATATTTTTTGGTGATTCCTCCGCAGGCCTTGCGTGAATATCTTTTGTTGCAATCGCAATCGCAGATATAATCGCTTGTGAAGCTTTGACATTCGGGAACGAAATCACAATTTTTCCGTTTGTACTTTTTACTTTGAATGTCTTTTTCAACGCGTTATCATGTCCAGCTTCTGCCCAAATATCAAAATCTTTTAAAACGATATTATTGTTTATTGCAACGTCAAACAATCGCCAACCTTTGCAATCCATTCCGCCACCAGTTCCGTACCAAGGTTCTGTGAAATATAATTCGACTAAATATTCGCCATCTGGTGCAGGAAATTCGTAACGCAGTTTATCAACTCCGTATCTAAAACTTTGAAATAATTCTGAATCTTTTGTTACGTTTATCGGGTCGAAAGTTGTTCTTTGACTGGCAAAAAAGTCTGGCAATTTTTCAAAATTATCTGTCCAAGATAAAGAGCCCCAAGTATTTTGACTGTTTTTGTGTGTATCGGTAAACCAAGTATTTCCAGCAGAATCTGTCAATTCAGATCCTCCGCAATTTACTCTGTAAATATAATTATACCCTTTTTGAGCTTTTGTTATATCCGTTTTCTCAGACGTTAAAGTATCAAAACTTGGTGCTTTTGGGAAGTTATTTAAAACGATATAATCTTTAGCAACCGCTTTTCCGTTTACATATCCAACCGCATATAAAACGTTGTACTGAATATTGACATTATTAAACTGAAAATGCTGTCCGATTCCTGGATTTTTTAGTTTTCCTAAAGAAGATTTATTGACATCGTTGAACAATTCTACTTCATCACAATTCGAATAAATATCGATTCCACTTTTGATTCCTGGTTTTTCCCAACGGCTTGGCCAAGTATGCGAAACGATATAAACCATCGGATTGGTTTTGTTTGAAACATAATTTGCTCGGTACATATAAAATGCATCCAAAGGTTCGCCCCAAATCGTAAAAAGTCCTTTATAATTTACTGGGCCGACTTTGTCAATGTCTCTAAAACCTTCTCCGTTTTGCACTCGTCCCGGATTTTCGTGAGAAGCAAAAAGCCAGTTGAATTGTCCCGCAATTTTATCTTTTACCGATTCGGCTTCTCTAACTTTAATTTCCATTAATTGAGAAAAACGGTTTTCGCTCAAAGTTCCTTTTTGGTCAAAATCGCCTTCCGTATGTAAATCAGCAGAACGCCATGCGCCGTATTCTCCGTTTAACAGCTGAGTTGTCATTTCCAGATGGTATTTTAACGGATCTCCGCCATACGTTCCTGACCAGTTCTGTACGACATTCCAATCTGTTCCTTCGCCACCGTTACAAGTTGTTACAATTCTTTGTGAAGCTGATAACGGGTCCATTTCGCGAATAATCTGTGTGCATTCTTCAGCAAATTCTTTCGGAATCGTGCTTTCATTCTGCAAGCCCCACATTACAACCGATGGACTGTTTCTGCGTTCTTTAATCCATTCTCGCAATAAGGTTTTAAAGTTTTCTTTGAACTCTGGCGTATCGTACCAAATATGTGCTGAAAACTGACTCCAAAACAGGATTCCGTTTTCGTCTAATTCTTTTTGATATAATAAATTATGAGGCTGATGCGCTTCTCTAAAAGCGTTAAATCCGCCCGCTTTGATTTGTTCGATTCTGGAATGAATCATTTCGTCTGAAAACGAATGACTTTTTCCAATTAAATGTTCGTATTCGCAAACGCCGTTTATAAAAACAGGTTCATCATTAATAAAAAAACGATTGTCTTTTCCGTCACGACTAACTGGCCAACTTACCCAACGGATTCCATAAGTCGTTGTTAACTGATCGATTATTTTTCCATTTTCATAAACAGAAGTAACCAATTTATACAAATACGGATTGGATGGCGACCATAATTT
>NZ_DHEI01000025.1:0-32026 GCF_002399805.1 Flavobacterium sp. UBA4854 | reverse complement strand
GAATTGATTTTGTTGTCGCTTTTTATAATAACAACTTTCTTTCCTGAAGCATCAAGAAGGATATTTTCGACAGTTAAGTTTCGTTGTGAAGTGCTGTAATTCTTGATTTCTGTAGTGGTATGAAGAATCGCTTTTTGTTTAGAAACCGATTTGTCATTCCAGATATGAACACCAAACGGCTGAATTCTAACATTGTTTGTAATTACCAAAGAAACTGGCCTGAAAATCCCCATTGGCTGAGAACCTTCGGAAAATCCCCATTCTCCTGAACAACCTCCGCAAACCCAAGGAAGATCTGCAATAAAAGAGGGATGTGATGCTTTTACTAAAATGATATTTTCTTTGTCGAAAAAAACTGCTTTGGAAATATCTAAAGTGAAAGTAGTTCTGCCACCTTTATGTTCACCAACTTTTTTACCATTTACCCAAACCGTTGCATAAGAACTTACTCCTTCAAAATAAAGAAAATACTGTTTTGAGCTCTCTTTTTTATCAAGTTTTAGTGTCTTTTTGTACCAAGCGGTACCATGTAAATTTCCATGTTTTGTTCTTCTGAAACCATAATACTGATCCCAATTGTGAGGCACACTAACCTTTTGCCAATTGGAATCAGTTTTTGGATTTTCTACAAAATCTTCTTCTTTCAGCGGAAGATTATCCAGTATTACGGTTTCCCAAGACGAATTCAGCGAAATTTCTTTACGAAACTTCCCCGAATCTTTGCTCTGACTCCAAACAAAGCAAAGACTTGAAAAAAAACAAAAAATAAAAAAAACTATTCTATTCATATTTTTAAAACCATATAAGTGATTATAAGGTTGTTTTAAGTTATTCTACATTCTCTACTTTTTGTCATTTCGACGGAGGAGAAATCACACTAGTAACTCGACAAAGATTGGCGAATTTCTGAACGGAATTTCTAGTGTGATTTCTCCTCCGTCGAAATGACAAACTATAATAGAGCTTCTTGTGGAGATCCCTCGTTCCTCGGGATGACAAGATTGTGTTTATACTTTAAGCAAACCTGACGGGTTTTAAAAACCTGCTAGGTTTAACTTTGCCTGTAATTTTAATAAAACAACCAATCGATAGCTGCCTTTTCTCCCGCGTCGATATATCCTACATCACGTGGTGTTATGGTTTGATCTGCATCGATGAAACCTAAAGTCAATACTTTTCCTTTTCCTAAATCTAATTTATTTTCGCCCGGCTGGAACGTATACGTATGAATGTTTACACGAGGCAAATCTTTTAAATTCATTGCACTTGCCAGAATCACTTCGGCTTGACCGTGCGCATTTCCTGCTGCATCTGTCTCCAAACTTGGTGGCAATAAAAATCTCTTTTGATCTGAATTGAAATAACCCACCACTAATTTAACGGCTTTTGTATTTCTAAACTTCAAATGTGTTCCTTTTTCGTTTTGATCGTTTTCTATAAACGTATAACCTCTTAAATTCTGAAGTTCTGGAGCAACTTTGGTCAGTTCAGAAATATCTGTTCCGTACACTTTTGTACCTGTTTTTACTAAATAAGTTCCCGGTTTTTCATCAATGAAAGTTACTTCTGCTGTTTTCCAAGGTTTTCCTTCTTTGGTTTCAATTTTACCATCTTTAGAAGATTTTAGCTTCTCTAGATTTCTTTTAAAATTGGCCAATTCACGTTCGTAATGCGGTAACAATTCTGCCCAAGTTTTGTTGTTTCCATCGTCTCCTCCAATCGGAATTCTACGTTGAGCTGTTTGCATACTATTGGCATAGTAATACGTGTCTTTCGTCAAGTTTACCAATAATTCGTAGTGTTCCAAACTTTTCTCCAAATGAGGCATTGCTTTATCTAAATCTGCAATATCATTTGAATAACTGTATCTTAAAACCAATAAAGCTGCTTTTACTTTTTCTGAGAAAAAATCAGCGAAAGCCTTATACGCATGCATATCATTTTTAAGACGTTCAAATTCTTCTTTATCTTTGGTTACGCTTGCTTCTGCTTTATCTATTGCTTCAACAGCTAATCTTCCGTGTTCTGTAATTTCAGCAATAATCTGCGTTGGAAGTTCGCCAGAATGCGGTTCTTTATTCCATTCTTTTTTAGCATATTCTAAAAGCAATTCACCCGCTGGTCCGCACGATTCGTGGAAACCTGGATAAACTCTCCATTTTGACGGATTTACCAATTGGCTTTCGAACATTCCTAGCAATAATGTTTGTCTGTTCCCTTCTGTAATTCCGAAACGTCTTAATGTTTTTGGAGCAATTTCTCCTGTTTCTTCGTAAGCTTTTAAAATGCTATTGGCTGCTTCTTGAGTAGTTCCGAATTTCGCAGCTAAATCATTATCCCAAAATTTAACTTCTTCGTTCCGATCTCTTTTGCTGTCCCAAGCATATCTTGCCCAAGCTTTGTACCAAATCCAGTCGCGATCCATTTCTAATAAACGTTCTCCTGATTTCGTTTTATCTGCCGAATATGGCCAATCCCAATACGAAGCTTGCGGATATAAATGCAGTGCATTTGCTCCGTGAACACTGTGCATTGCTTTTACTGTCTTTTGGATAAAATCTGGAGAACCGTATCTGAAAGGTTCTAAGTTTGCCAAAATGTGAACGTTCTCAATATGAATTGATTTAAGAGCACTCAACTGTTTGTGTGTTTCTCCCCAAGGTCCGCCTGGCGTGTAAGTCGTTAAAGACTCTCCCGTGTATTTGCTTTCTGTATAAAGGTTTTTGTATAATGGAAGTGATTTTTCCATAACCAAAGGGCCATCGGTATCATGAGAACGAAGGATAATTGGCGGTTCTTCTGTTTTTCCTAATGCTTGTAAACCATCACGAACACCCGGAATAATCGTTTTGGTAAACCATTCCACATCATCATCAACCGTATTGATTGCTTCTCCCAAACAAACCATTAATCCAACGTTTGGATATTTTTCGATAAAAGCAGCAATAGATTTTCTTGTGTAATCTGACAATAAAGGTGTGATTGGTCGAGAACGATCTTGTGTTTTAATGTTATAATGTTCTGCAAAAGGCTTAGAAACAATAATATTATAAAACATCTGAATTACCCAGATTCCACGTTTGTTAGCTTCTACGGTTAAGAATTTATAGATTTCTTCGTTCTTTTTAAAGTCTTCATCACTTACTTCTACTGCAAACGGATATTCTTTTAATTTTACTAAAGAAGCAAAAGGATGTCCGTTCCATAAATACAAAGAGTTCATGCGGTTTTCTACCAGCATATCCAAATATTTTATCCATAAAGCTTTATCGTAAAACCAAGGGAAAGTTTCTGGTGTATATGGATATTCGTAAACATCACGTCCCGGAAGATAAACGGGTTTCTGCATTCCGATACAAGCGCCTCTAAGAACCATTTCTGGGCTATCATCAATATTAATTTCTGAAGGAAGTTTTCCTGAACCCTTAATTTTATCTGTTAATTCTAAAGCACCATACAAAGCTCCTGAAGCATCTGTTCCTTCAATATAAATTACATTATTTTGAGTACGAATCTGAAAACCTTCTTTCTTGGTTAATTTGCTATCGTCGATTTTAGCACTTTTAGCATTTTTCTTCCAAAAATCGGTTCCTTTTTCTCCAATTACAATTACTTTATCTATTGATTTTTTGAATTTATCAGAAGAAGTTACGCTGAATCCTTTTGCTGAAAGCGTTTCAGATAATTTCTCTGCTCCAAATTTTGCTCTCGGCGAACTCGGATCACTCACAACTGTGATGTTCTGCGCTGTCGCGAAAGAGACGTAAAGACATAAAAAAAGTAATTGTAAATATTTCATAGTATTTTAATTTTATACATTAAAAATTCCCATCTAGTTTGTCATTTCGACGAAGGAGAAATCTCCACAAGTAGCTCCGCACAGCAATTATCAATCTTTGTAGAGTTACTTGTGGAGATCCCTCGTTCCTCGGGATGACAAAAAATGAGAATAAAATCTGCGTAAAAAAATCACGCAGATTTATAGTGAAAAATTGTGTTGTTTAACGATTACATATTGATCACTGTTTATTGTTTAATTCTGGAAAATCTTCTTCAAATAAGCTACATTTGCTCCATAATTGGCTTTTACATTATGTACTTGCGTTACGTCGCGAGAACGCTCTACAATTAGCCATCCGCTCCATTTCATTTCATCCAAAGTTTGTTTGATTTTTGGCATATCGATCGCTTTGTCATTTTCTAACCAAAATTGATCGGTGTTTGAAGCATGAATCTGCGCTACATATTTCTTTCCTAATATTTTCAATTCTGACGAAATATCTCTTTTATTATCTAAAGCATTCGCAAAATTGAAAGAGCTTTTAATATATTTTGAACCGACTTCGTCTAAAAGTTTTTTCTCTTCAGTAGCACTCAAAGAAGTTTCAATCGCAATTATACCGCCAATTTTCCCGACTTCTTTTCCTGCCCATTGCAATCTCTTAATTACTTCTGGACGTAATTCTGGATTTTTAACCAAATCGGTTTGTGTTCCTAAAGGTAAATACGCCACTTTTATTTTCATGTTTTTCATTGCCTGAACACAATCGGTAATCATTGGTGTGATTTCTCTTGTAGCAAATGATTGCGCGTAAAATCCAGACATGGCAATCGAGCTGATTCCAACTCCTGTTTCTTTCGATTTATCTAAAAACTTTTGTCTTTCGACTGGGTCACCTAGTTTGCTGTCAAAAGTTGGTCGGTTTCCTAAACCTCCCATGTCTAGTTCAATTCCGTCTGCTTTTATTTCAGCTGCTAAAGCAAAAGAACCTAGTTTTTGTCTTTTCAAAATCATCCAGTCACAAACCGCCACTTTGTATTTTTCTTTTTTGGAAGACTGAGCCGTTGCACAGCTGTTGAATGTCGTTGACATAACAACTAGCATTGCAATAAATAAATTTCTTTTAGATTTCATGTCTTATATTTTTTTTTGCCACAGATTAAAAGGATTAAAATGATTTTTTTCTAATCAATCTCCATAATCTGCCAAATCTGCGAGAGTATTTTTTTTCACGCAGATTTGGCAGATTGAGCAGATTTTTTTTATCCATTTAATCCTTTCATCCCGATAGCTATCGGGAGTGGCTATATCTTTATTACTCTTCTTCGGCTTTTACTGCTGTAACTACTTTTCCTTCGTCGCCTGGCCAGATTCCGTTTTTAATTGGAAGCGCCACTAATTTGCTTGGATCAACTTTTACGTATTTCAGTTTTTCTCTTCTCCAAGTGTAAACGATATGCACCATTCCGTCTGAACTTTGAATCATGGAAGGATAAGAATATTGGCTGATTTTTGAATCTTCTAAAACTAAAGCAGCGTTCCAATTGATTCCGTCTTTAGAAACTGAAACATTCAAAGGCGTTCTTGGTCCTTTTGCTTCTTTTCCTGGAGGAAGAACATGATTATAAACTAACAAATGTCTGCCGTCTTTAAGTGTAACCGCATCAGTTCCTGAGTTGTTATTTGGAAGTCCGATTAACTCTACATCCGACCAAGTTTTTCCGTTATCTTTCGAGAATGTACTGAAAATAGCTCTGTTTCTGGTTCTTCCAATAGCTTGAATACTTCCGTCTTTATGAAATAAAATACTTGGCTGAATCGCATTGATTTTTTGTTTTCCTCTAGGAAGTGTATCGCCCATTACCCAAGTTTTTCCGAAATCTGGAGTAGATTCCATACGAAGCCTCCATCCGTCGCCTTCAATACTTGACGGACATAATAATGTTCCGTTGCTTAATAAAACTGGTTTATTTTTGATTGGCCCTAAGAAACCATCAGGCATTTTTTGAGCTTCAGACCACGTTTTTCCTCCGTCAGACGAAGTTCTAATTACGCCCCACCATTCAGATGGTTTTGGTCCTATTTTGTAGAATAACATTAAATCACCACCCGGAATTTGGTATAAAACAGGATTCCAAGTTGGTAATCTTGGTCCTTCTTTCATCACACCATCGGCAACTTTTACACCTTCTCCCCATTTATCACTTCCTTTTGGTTTAATAGCCACATAAATGCAAACATCTGGGTGTCTTTCGTGAGTTCCACCAAACCATGAGGCAACTAAATCACCATTTGTAGCTTCGACAATTGTAACGGCATGGCAAGACGGATAAGGCGCTTTATCGTAAATAAATTCATCTACTAAAATTCCTTCTTTCCAAGTCTTTTTCTCTAAAGCCGATTTACAACTTCCTAAAAGGAAAAGTCCAAACAAGACAAATGCTAATTTTGCTAACTTCATTCTTAATTAAATTATGAATTATTTTTTTTGACTATAAATACATACCTAACATTTTTTTAGGTAAAAATATTTAATAAGTGTAAAAATAACACCAAAAAATTAACAATGTATCCTGTACTGTCCCGAATTATTAAAAATGCAGATTATTTAACGCTAATAGCAAAATTTCCTGACGAAAACGTAATATCCGAAATCACATTTATTTTTTTATTGTATCAAAGTAATATTTCTAAGAGTTCATTTTTTGAGAAAAAAATATTATTTCTTTCTAGGTAAAGTCTTTTTCTCGTCTGCAGGAGGCAAAAAATTCTCATTTGTCACTACATTTTTACCCGTTTGCTGTTCCAGTTCAACTCGTGCATTTTTTGCCACTACTCCACCCTTTTTGCTTGCCACTGCATTTTCGATTAATCCTTTTGCTTCATCATTTTCGGCTATTTGTCTTGTTGAAAGTTCAGCCAGTGCAGTAAAAATAAGTTCAGCCTCGCTCATGTGATCTCTAAGATTTTGCGACTTTAAGCCTTTTGCTTCTTTATGTTCTTTCACTGAAAGACCAGTCCATTCCTGATGAATAATATTAGTTAGAATTGCAAATTCATTTTTCTCTTCAATACCCGCTTCTTTCCAATAATCAGTTAGTTTATTTCGTGTTTCCTGTCCCATCATGCGTTGCTGAATCCATTTTTCACTTCTTCCATGTTGTTTCCAGTTTTCTCTCGCCCGGTCAATGCTTTGTACCGGATCTTGAATTTCCTGAATACGTTCATAACCAACTTTTGCAAGCCATTGTTTAAACGGTTCAGCTTTAGGAGATGGGATAGATTGTATTATTCTAAAAATATTCTCAACGTCGCCTGCCAATGTTTTACGCTTTTTACCATTAGTCAGCATTGTTACCTGGGGACAATTTGTCCCTATGTAACTTCCAAGTTCAACATCTCTCTTTCTGATTTTTTTTAAATAATCTGTCGGGTTTTTAGAATCTGTTAATGCCTCAACAATATCCACTATAGAAAAATACCAAATTTCATTATCGGTATCGTAATGACTTCGTACTCTTTTATCTTCAAAAACTTTAATGGCATCCATAAATCATTTTTTACAATACTTCACAATAGTACGAAAAAACTTCTTTATTTCACACTCAAAACATAGGAACCCGATGGTAATGTTACAATAGTATTATTATCCGTTTTAATAGAAGTAGAAAACTGAGGCAACTTTTGCTTATTTACTGTTATTGCTGAAACATTCGTTGTTGGCAAATACACTAAAGCAGAAGCATTTGCAGGAATAGTAATATTCCAAACCAAAGCTTTTTTATCTTTCTTCCAATCACTTTTAATTAAACCGTAAACCGATTCATAAGAAGCATTTACATAAGTCAATCCAGCATTGAAATCTGGTTTCATGATAATTTGTTTGAAGCCTGGAGTCTCAGGATTGCTTTTTATTCCCGCCATATTTTCGTAATACCAAATCAATAAATCGCCTAAAAGCATGACGTGGTTTTGCGAATTCATTGCTGGATCTGCTGTGTTTCCGTTCCAAAGTTCCCAAATGGTTGTAGCGCCGTTTTCGACCATATAACCCCAACTTGGATAGGTTTTGTTTGAAGCCAATTTGAAAGACAAATCTCCACGGCCAAAATTGGTTAATGTTCGCATTAAAAACTGAGTTCCAATAACTCCTGTACTTACATGACCGTTTTTAGTCACTTCAACTTCATGCGCTAAATTTTCGAATATTTTGGTTTGAAGTCCTTCTGGAACCATTCCGAAAGTTAAAGGCAATAAATTGGCTGTAACGGTATTATTGGCATAACTGTTTTTATCAGCATTTAAATATTTGGCATTGAATGCTTTTTTGATTCTTGAAGCCAAATCGTCATAATGTTGAATATCATTTTTTGAATTTGCAATAACAGCAAATTTCTTCATGATATTCAAAAGCTGATAATAAAATGCACTCGAAATCAATTCACCATCCGTTAAACGAGAAGGATCTTTGGAACGAATTAATTCTAAAGATTCTGGTGGAACACACCAATCTCCATATTTATCTTTGGTCATCAAATCATTTACCAAATAATTTTCTTCCATGTAATCCATCCATTTTTTCATGTATGGATATTGTTTTTCTACCACTTTTGCATCTCCAAATTGCTGGTATAACATATCGGCAACCGTGATATAAGTTCCCGGCCATGTTACATTATCTCCATAATAACGCCAAAAAGCTGGCGCCACATCTGGAAGTCCGCCGTCTATGGTTTGTGAGTATTTAATATCATCTAACCATTTTGCATATAACGTCTGATTATCAAATAAGAAACTTTCTCCGTAAGCTCCCGTTGTTCTATCTCCCAACCAAGGCTGACGTTCATTTCGTTGCGGACAATCGATTGGCATTCCTTTATAATTCCCACTGATTCCCCACCAAGCATTCTTAAAAATCTGATTCATTATTGGGTTTGATGAATCGAAAGTTCCTGTTGTTTGAATGTCATCATAAACTACTTTTCCAATAAAATTTTCCAAAGTTGGTTTTGCAGTAAAACCAGAAATTTCAACAAATCTAAATCCGTGGAAAATAAAACGAGGTTCCCAAATTTCTTCTGCTTCGCCTTTTAAAGTATATATATCCGTAGTTTTTGCATCACGCAAATTGGCAATGTACAAAGAACCGTCTGGTTGAAGTGATTCAGCAAATTTCATCGTGATTTTATCTCCTTTATTTCCTTTGACTTTAAGTTGTAGCCAACCCACCATATTTTGTCCCATATCTAAGATATAAGTTCCTTTTACAGTCTGTTTTATGGCAATTGGTTTTACTTCACGCTTCACTTTCATGTTAGCCGACATCTGTCCTTCGTAGAATCCGCCTGGTTCTTGAACATATTCTGCTGAAAGCCATTTTTTATCATCAAAATTGACAGTGTTCCAGCCTTTCATTTCTTTGCGAGCGTCGTATTCCTCTCCGTCGTATTCGTTGTTGGATAAAATTGGGCCGTCGGTTGTGATTTTCCAAGTATCATCTGTTCTAATCACGTCTTTGCTTCCATCCGTATATTCAACAAATAACTGCAAAGCCATTTTCGGGTAACCAAAAGTTTTGATTTTATAAGGTTTGTAATCCTGACGCATCGTAAAAAAACGTCCGTTTCCTAAAATCGTTCCCAACGCATTTTTGCCTTCTTGCAATTGCGAAGTCACATCAAAAACATTGTATTTTACATTCTTCGTATAATCTGTAGGAACGGGCGCCAAAACCTGATCGCCAATTTTATTTCCGTTAATGTATAGCTCGTACAAGCCCATTCCCATGATATAAACCTTGGCACTTTTGACTTTCTTTTTCAAGTCGATTTCTTTTCTTAAATATCTCGCTGATAATCTAGAATACTGCGAAATACTATCTCCTGGAGAAGTTTTTTCATAACCAATCCAACGAGTCGATTTCCAATCCGCGTAAGTCAAAATTCCGATACTGAAATGTGCATTTTCTTTAGATTGAATTTCTCCTTTATTGGTAAAAACGGTTACTTTCCAGAAAACATCTTGTCGATCTTTTAGCTTTTTTCCATTATAAATTACATTTACAGAAGCATCGCTTTGCACTTTTCCGCTATCCCATAAATCAGCATTTCCGGCATTTAGTTTTTCTAAACTTGAAGATGCAATAATTTGATACGCTGTTTGTTTTACATCGTTTACGGCTGCCTTAATTTTCCAGCTCAATCTTGGCTGTAAAACGTCAATTCCTTCTGGATTCGTCAGCATTTCGCATTTTAAATCATTCACAACAATTTTGTTTTGGGCTTTCGCCGAAATTGTGAAAAGTGAAATGATTAAGGTAAGATGTAAAAAAAACTTTTTCATGGTATTATTTTTAAGCTTTTGGCTTTATTTTTTTCTCCCGCAGATTTTGCAGATTGAGCAGATTATTTTGCTTTAATATAAATCTCCTAAATCTGCAAAATCTGCGGGAGAAAAATATGCACATTTTTTGTCATTTCGACGAAGGAGAAATCTTCGCAAAAAACTCCACATTCAAAATCGACAATTTTTGTTGAGCTACTAACGAAGATTTCTCCTCCGTCGAAATGACAAACTAGATCGTTAAATGTTTAATATTTATTCAGAAACCAACTTCTCTAATTTCTCAGAAACCGCAACTTCTTTTCCGTTTTTAAAGATTCTAAAACCTTTTCCTTTTTTATATTTTTCTCCTGTTTTGTCCCAAAGAATGGTAATAATATTGCCATGATATAGAACATTGTCCAAACAAAACCAATCCCATTTTTCTTGCGGAATCAACGGATTTACTTCAATCTTTTCATCAGCTCTCGGGCGTAAACCAACCAAACCAGTAATCACTAAATCATTGAAAGTCGAATGATTGTAGTAACGGCTTCTTTCTCTGTCGCCCATTAACCAATAGCCTGTTGTTTCGTCCAAATACTCGCCAAGATAAGGTTTTCCTCTATAATATTGTGATTGAACATACAATTCCATTTGTTTGAAATAATCTGGTTTTCCAACAAAATTCTGATTGTAATCGTTTAGGACATTCGCCATAGCAGTCAAAGTCTGCGAACTTGCAAAAGGCCAAATCGCGCCGTCCCACTCACAAGTTCCTGTTCCATGAGTTCTAAAACGTGGACTTCTTCTTTCTGCTGTTGTCAAACCAAACGGAGCCGAAAATCCTTTTTCATCTTTCACTTGTTCCCAAGCTTTTTCAAATCCTTTTCCTTTTTCAGGAAGATTAAAATACCAAGGAATAAATCCGATCGCCTCGCGAACCTGCGCCAGAGTATCTTTTTGAGTTAAAGTTTCAAAGAATTCACTTTTTGGATTCCATAATTTCGTTTCTACTAATTGCTTCAAATCATCAGCTTTAGCTTTGAATTTTGCCTCAACATCTTTATCGCCTTTCATTTCAGCCATTTTAGAAATCGCAACAGCATTTCCGTACATATAACTGTTAATCGTAGGCCTTGCATTTTGCACTTTTCTTCCGCCACTTAAGGATTCTTCCATTCCATCTTTTACATCATGCTGCCAAAACAAACCGTCCTTACGTTGGCGGTCTTTTTCCCAAACCGCATAATCCGTCACCATGTCTGGGTACATATCCAATAAGAATTTTTCATCTTTATTCACCAAATAACGATTGTACAAAGCATCGGCCGTCCAACTGCTGAATTTATACAATTTGTTCATCGGTTTTCCTTCATTTCCTCGGTACCAAAGTTTCACATCCTGCTCAATGTATTTCGGATCATGAACCCATCTGAATTCGTTGATATGATGTCCCAAAGCACAACTGATCATATTGTATTTATCGGCATAGGAACGATCTACTAAAAACTCCGTAATTGCAAATCCCTGCAGTGTATTTTTGATGTGTTTACGAACGCTCCACCATCTGAAATAATAGATTTCTTCAAAGTTTTGCTGCGGACATTCAAACAACGGAATATTCTTTTCCATCCAAGTCCAAGCACTGTCATTCGGAATAGCAAATTTTAAATTTTCATCTTCCATTGTATTGAAATAATCAACATAATGTTTGAAGTTTTTTTCTTTTAAAATAACCGATTTTCCTTTTTGGGATTCTACTGCACCAGATTTACAACCGCTGTTTATACAAGCGATTACAATTGAAAGTGTTATTATTTTATGTTTGAAATTTGTCAACATTAGTTTTTCTTTTTAATTCTTTTCGTTTTGTCATTTCGACCGAAGGGAGAAATCACACGCGGGATTCGACAAAGATTGGCGACATTCTGTGCGGAATTTCTTGTGTGATTTCTCCTTACGTCGAAATGACAAACTAGACTTATAATATATTAATTCCCAGTAAAAGTATACGTCTGCCCTGCTTTCATATTCACATCATAAATATTGTAATTTGGCAATTGTACTTTAGGCAATTTTGCTTCTTTAGAAATAATAGGTTTCTTCAGTTCTAGATCATAAAACAGAGGATTTGTATTTTTCCCTTTTGCTTTTTTGATTGAAGAACCGCTCAAACTATTTTCAACTTTTAAGCGACAGTTTCCACCAATTTTCGAATAGATTTTTAAAGTCGAAACTTTATTGTTTTTCCAAGTCATATCGATTACAAAACCACCTCTTGCCACTAAACCTTTTATGCTTCCGTCTTTCCAGACAGCTGGTAAAGCAGGCAATAACTGAATCGCATCTTCCTGACTTTGCATCAGCATTTCAGCAAAACCAGCAGTACATCCAAAGTTCCCATCAATTTGAAAAGGCTGATGTGCATCTAACATATTCGGATACGTTCCTCCACCTTTTCTTTGGTCAGCTGTTACCAAATGCAATTGATCCTGAATCAATTTATAAGCATGATTTCCGTCTAATAATCTCGCCCACAAATTCACTTTCCAACCCATTGACCAACCTGTAGATTCGTCCGTTCTGTAAATCAACGATTGTTTAGCCGCTTCAAATAATTCTGGTGTTTTGATTGGCGAAATCTGATTACTCGGATATAAACCATACAAATGCGAAACGTGTCTGTGATTATCTTTCGGATTGTCCCAGTCGTCTTGCCATTCTTGTAATTGATTATGTTTTCCAATTTTCATTGGAGGCATTTTTGCCAAAGCATCACTAACTTTTTTTACATAAATAGCATCTGGAGAAACCAATGCAGAAGCTTCCATAACGTGCGTAAACAAATCAAAAATCAGCTGATTATCCATTGTTGTTCCTGATGCAATTGTTGCTTTTCCTGTTCCGCCAGCATGCGTATTTTCCGGAGAACTTGAAGGCACTACAACCAAATATCCTGTGTTTGGATCTACAACCATGAAATCCAAAAAGAAATCAGCAGCACCTTTCATAATCGGATAAATCTCTGCCAAATACTTTTTATCTCCGGTATATAAATATCTTTCCCATAAATCCTGACAAACCCAAGCACCGCCAGTTGGCCACATTCCCGAAGCAGCTGAATCTACTGGGGCAGTAACGCGCCAAATATCAGTATTATGATGCAAAACCCATCCGCTGGCATTGTACATCATTCTTGCCGTTTCTGCACCAGTTACACTTAATTCTTTTGCCATTTGCACAAACGGTTCGTGCATCTCTTGAAGATTCGTTACTTGCGCTGGCCAGTAATTCATTTCGGCATTAATGTTTGTTGTGTATTTACTATCCCAAGGCGGTGTAACCATATCGTTCCAAATTCCTTGTAAATTCGCTGGCTGTCCGCCCGGCTGAGAACTTGAAATTAAAAGATAACGTCCAAACTGGAAATATAAAGCGGCCAGCTGCGGATCGAATTGTTTCGAGAAATCTCTAATTCTTTCGTTTGTTGGTTTCTTAATCAGATCATTCGAACCTAAATCCAAAGAAACTCTGTTGAAGAATTTTTGGTAATAATCAACATGTGCTTTCTTTATGGTTTCAAAATCTTTTGTTTCCGCTTTTGCTAAATAATCTTTGCTTTCTGCAATTTCATCTCCTGAAATATCCTGATAGTTTTTGAAGTTCGTAGCAATCGAAATGTATAAAGTTACTTCATCAGCTTTATTGATACTTAAAACTCCGTTGCTGACGTCGATTTCGCCACCTTTATTTTTAGCCGTAAGTCTTCCTTGAAATTTTACTTTTCCTTTTACGTTTTCAAAATTCGTTCCTGTTCCAGAAAGTATAATCTGGTTTCCTTCTGTCGAAGCAACCGTCTTATCAATCGGACTGTTCATAAAAACATTACAAGTAATCTGTCCTGGCTGACTCGCAGAAAGTTTCACCACAATAACCTGATCTGAAAATGCAGTTAGAATTTCTCTTGTAAATTCAACGCCGTTTACTTTGTATTTTACTTTCGCTGTAGCGTTACTGATATCTAAATCACGATAATAGTCAGTATATTTTTGATGTCCGTTGAATGAAATATAAACGCTTCCAAAAGTCTGATACGGCATTCCGTCATTGGTTTGCGACATGATATCTTTCGTAGCCAAATCTTGGGCTTCGTCAAATTTTCCGTCAAAAATAAGCTGTCTTACTTTTGGCAAAGCTTCGATTGATTTTGAATGCGCATTACTGTTTGGAGAACCTGCCCAAATGGTTTCTTCGTTCAATTGCAAACGCTCTACTGCTGGATCGCCAAAAACCATGGCACCCAAACGTCCATTACCTAAAGGCAAAGCTTCGTTCCAGATTGCAGCTGGTTTATCGTACCATAATTTCAGGTCGTTTTGCGCTGTTGCAGCAAACGAAAAAATTCCAAAACAGATTGCAGTAATTTTAAATTTTAACTTCATAGTTTATTTTTTTCTTGCCACGAATTACACGAATTGGCACCAATTTCTTTTTTTAATTTTTAATTCAATTTCTCTAATTTATCTTGCCACTCCCGATAGCCATCGGGATAAAGGATTTCCACTGATTAAAAATCTGCTAGATCTGCTATCCCGAGCGTGAAAAAATTTTACTCTCGCAGATTTAGCAGATTAGAGAGATTAAAAATCCTTTTAATCTGTGTAATCTGTGGCAAAAAATAATTCTTGCCAATTCGTGAAATTTGTGGCAAACTCTATTACTTCTTAACCTCGTAAACCTTCAGATTTTTTTCTCCGAACATTTCATATAATTTGTTGATGTCTTTTAGAGCATTTTTCGGCAGTTTTTCTCCTTTATCTCCAAAAACAAACAGCTTTTCTTTTGGTTCAATTACACAAGTCGATTCGTCTATTTCGCCTTTGCCATTCTTTACTTTATTCAAATCTAAGTTTAAATATTTCGCCATAAACGGATACAAAGCCATACGTTTCGAGATTCCGAAATCGTGTCCTTCTTTTGCAAAATGTGCATTTTCGACTAAATCTTTTTTACCGTATAATTCATAAGTTCTTTGAATGAACGGAAATTCCAATTCAGGAACCGCCAATGTCCAATCTTTTCCATCCGAAACAATCAATTGCGGTTTTGGAGCCATCATGGCTGAGATTTCGGCATTGTTTGTTCCGTTTCCACATAAGTGAATTCCACGTCCGCTTTCGCATGGGCATCCTCCAGAGAAGTGAGACGAAACCATTACAACCGGAGCCGAAACTTTTATTCTGTCATCAATTGCCGCTAAAAACATCGTGTGTGATCCTCCGCCGGAACCTCCTGTAACGCCAACTCTTGTCATATCAGCATTTTTAACCGTTGCTAAATAATCCAATAAACGAATTCCGGTTAAAACCTGAACTGTAGATGCAATGCTGTTTCTGTGCGTTTCTTCAGGAAACTGTAATAACGATTCACCCCAAGCAAATAAATCATAACCCACGACAATTGCTCCCATTTTAGCCATCATCGCACAACGGTATTGCTCGTCTTTTCTGTATCTTCCATCGCCAAAATGTCCGTCAGGAGTTAGAATAACAGCTGCTTTTTTATTTAGCGGATACGGTTTATAAATTGAACCAGTCGCATAAACCCCTGGCAAAATTTCCAAAGCAATATTTTCAACACTGTAGTCTTTGTAGATTCTCTTTGGAGTTAAAAGTGGCTTAGATTTAGGTGTAGGGGGCGCCTTGTCCAAACCAAATGATTCAATCATACAAGCTTTTAACTCCGTTTTGCGTTTTTCCCATTCTTCTTTTGTCGAGTAAAGGCTTTCTAAGTAAAACAAGCGTTCTTTTCCTTTATCGACTGAAACTTTATGGTTTTCATATTTACGAATGATATACGTTCCATCCGGCTGTTTGAAATACATCAATTCGAATGGAGCCAAAATATTGGTCAGCGAAAGTGGCAGATTTCCGGGTTCAATTCTCCAATCGGCATAATCCAGTTCTTTTCCTTTTAATAAACCTCTATCATCGTTGATCGTTACTTTAAAAAGCGTTTCGATTTTCTTTAAAGTTTCTGATACTGGTTTTCTAAAATTGGTATCAGAAGTGCTCTGCGCATTGGCAAATGTCAAAGCGAAAATGGAAACTAAGATGATGTATTTTAAATTTTTCATTTTGATATTCAATACATTTTTTGAATTGCCTCCTGCTTTAGCTGGAGGAAAATAAATTGTTTTTTTTAATTGACTTTAGCCGAACTTAATTATTTGGCTAAAGCCCTGTGACCTCTCTTATTTTAAACCTACAGCTAAAGCTGGAGGCAATTGATTTTTTCTACTTTTTCGAGTTTAGTTACAATTCATAACTCATAACTCATAACTCGTAACTCATAATTACAATTGACATTCTATTGTATAAATTCCTGATCCAAGTTCCAGCGTTGGTTTTTTATCTTTTTCATTAAAACCTGCTCTAACCTTTTTATCATCAATTTTTATTTCAGAATTCTTAGAAACAGGCAGTTTAATTGTCGCTGTTGTATTCACAGGAATCTGAACATTCAAGATAAATTTACCGTCTTTTTTCTCCCAAGAAGAAGCAATTTTCCCATAAACCGATTGATAATCCGCTTTCGCGAAAGTCATATCGCCAACCACTTCCGGCTGAATGAAGAAATGTTTGAAACCTGGTTTTTCAGGATCAGACATAATTCCGGCTAGACTTTGGTAAAACCATTCTTCAATTTGTCCTAACATAAAATGATTCCACGAATTTCCCTTTCTCGGATCCCATTGTTCCGTTAAAGTGGTCAAGCCAAATTTAATCTGAAAACCATAACCCGGCGCATCATAATGATTGTGCATTCTATACATCGTTTCGTTTTCTCCATTTCTTGCTAAAGTCTGGAATAAGTAACGATTTCCAACATCTCCCGTTGTCAAACGATCTCCTTTTGCTGCGATGTCAGCTAATAAATTTTGCATTACAGCTTCTTTGTACTGCGGTTCTACGATATTCATAAAAATTGGAACCGAATTACTAAACTGACTGTTCGTTCCGTATTGTTTGGTTTCTTCGTTAAAAAATGCCGCATTGAAAGCCGTTTTAATCTCAGAAGCCAATGTATTATATTTCTCAAAATCTTCAGTTTTTCCTAATAATTTTGATGCTTTTGCTACTAAATAAGCTCCATAATAATAGTGCGAAGTCGCAGAAAGCGCAATCGGACTATTTTTAGAATATCCTGCTGGATGCGTTCCGTAATCGTACCAATCGCCTAAACCGTGAGAAACAATGTGATTTGTCGCTTTTGTTTCCAGATAATCAACGTACTTTTTCATGATTGGGAAATATTTCTCTAATAAAGAAGGGTCTCCATAATATTCGTAATACATCCAAGGCAAAATTACGCCCGTAACACCCCATTCTGGAGAATCGGTAAAATCGCCACCGAAAATCACATATTCTGGAACAATCGTCGGAATTAAACCGTTGTCTCTTTGTGAATCAGAAATGTTCTGCATTGTTGCGGGAAGAAAGGTCTGAAGATTATAATTGAACATCAAACCTGGACCATTCAACTGAATTTCTTCTAACCAGCCTAATTTTTCACGTTGTGGACAATCGGTAAAAACACTTTGGAAATTACTTTTTATCGAGTTGTTAATCAGCTCATGTGTTTTATTGAAAATTTCATTCGAACACGCAAAACTTCCTGCTTCACCAGCCGAATTGTAAATGAAATTCGACTTTAAATCTACTAAAGTTGGAAATTCAGCATTTTTAGCATCTTTATAATTGATATTTTCAATTTGAACATATTGATAACCGTAGAAACTGAATTTTGGCGTCCATTCTTCAACTCCATCACCTTTTAAAGTATAATCGTAATAATAAGGTTTTCCAGATCTTCCCTGCGCGATTGTACCTTCTTCATTTAATCCTTCCGCAACCCAAACACGAATCGATTGCCCTCTTTTTCCTTTTACTTTGATTGTTGGAAATCCAGAAAGATTTTGCCCCATATCAAAAACATAGAAATTAGGTTTCAACTCTTTTACCGTTTTGACCTCGTATTGTTTTTGAATTGTAACTGGCGGTGCATTCTGCGGCCTTAAAACTCCTTTTGGCGCTTCTTGAATCACAACTTTTTTCCAATCTCTATCTTTGAAACCTTTTTTATTCCAGTCCTTTTGTTCTAGGTTCGAATTGTAATCTTCTCCACCAAAAATACTATTATAAGTAATCGGACTTTTGCTGTATTTCCAAGTTCCGTCTGACTTTACAATCTCTTCTGAACCATCATTGTATTTGATTTTCATTTTGAAAAATAAAGTCGGCGGACCAAAACTCACAAAAAACTTCGTATATCTTTCAGCCAAAGTATTATACATTCCATTTCCTAATAGAACGCCAATTACGTTATCGCCTTTTTGAAAATCTTTTGCACTTAATTCATAAACATTGTAATTAACCGTTTTATCATAATCTGTCCAAAGGGGCGCAAATTGGCTGTTTCCCACTTTTTTTCCGTTGATAGTTAATTCATAATGACCTAAACCTGAAATGTAAACAACGGCTTCTTTGACTGCTTTTTCTACTTCAAAAGGTTTACGAAGCATGATACTTCTTCGTGCCAACGAATCGGAAGCATTGATAAAAGAGTTCTTTTTTTCTCTGTTGAAAGTCGCTGTATGATACGTTCTTCCTTCTGGCAAATGGCTATCTGCTTTTGTAATCGCACCAATCCAAGTTGGATTTAAATCGGATTCTAATGGAGCGGTTCTGAAAGAGGCACTTCTACTCCATTTTGAAACTTTTCCCGCTTGGTTCCAAACTTTCACTTTCCAGAAATATTTGGTTTCGTTTTTTAATGGTTTTCCATTATAAACAATATGCAGGTTTTTGTCGGTATTTACTCTTCCGCTGTTCCAAATATCTCCATCGTCCATTTTTAGTTTTTCTTCCGAAGAAGCTACTAAAATCAAATAAGCGACTTGTGATGCATCAGATTCTTTTGAAACTAATTGCCAGCTTAATTTCGGCTGATTCTCCACAACTGCTAATGGATTTTCTGCCATTTCTGTTGTTAGGCGTACAGGAAGAACTTGTCCATTTGAAATGAACGTGACTAAAAGGAATACTATAATTTTAAAATGCTTCATTTATTATTGTTGAGATTAGCACGCGGATGACGCAGATTTACTTCGTAAAGACGCGGATAAAACGGATTTTTTCTGTCTAAAAATATAAAATCTGTGCAAATCTGCGTCTTCGCGATAGCGAATCAGTTTCATCCGCGTTCCATAATTTTTACAACTTTTTAGTTATCAACGACTCGATATTGAATACTGCTTCCGGAATTAATTTTCCGGTTTGAGGCAGATCGTCGTAATCGTCTGTATCTGGCGCTGTGTCAGGATCTGGCGAATGTCTTTGTTCTCCTGTGCGGAACATAATTCGCTCAAAACCATCTGTTGGCGCGTAAAATATCTTTGCTGCTTCCTTTCCGTCGTTTACTTTTATAGTGTATTGACGGTTTTTAGCATCTAATTTAACTGTGATTTTATACGCTTTGTTTGCTTCGTATTTTGTAACCGAACTCAAACGCGCACCATTTTTGACCTTTAATTCTCCATCCGAATCAAAAATCAATCTTACCGATGGTAAACCTTGTTTGTTTTGGAATTCAATCTGCAATAAACCATGATTATTTTGCTCTGGCATTACAGTAAAAACAGCTTCCATTTTTGCTGCGAAAGGAATCACTCTTTCGGCGCGAGAATAATCAAAATAATCCTGATCTCTCAACGTCAACCATTTTTTACCATCGGCTTTCTTTTCGATTTTTGTGGATGCCCAAGAAAGATCGTAGGTATTCCAAAGTTTCAATTCTTCTCCGTTTGGAAGAGTATTGAAAACATCATTTACATTTTCTGTCACAACCGAAGTTACCGGAACAGGAATAGATGCTACCCAAATATCTTCTTTATTCATGCTGTAACCCACCCAAATTTTTCCGTCTGGAGGAGTTCCATCGCCTTCTGTGATTCCGCGCACGTATTGAGGTCCCGCAGATTTGTAGTTTCCGCCGTAACGCATCGGACTAACTTCTCCGTGAACTAATAATAAATCTTTATAGTTCAATCCGTCATCACTTGTCGAAATTGCCAAAGGCCAACGGTATTCTGACGGATTATAAAGCGTTGCATAACGATTGTCTGACGTTTTTTGTCCCCAGATTTTAGCATTGCTATTTACAAAACCTGGTGCACGCAAAGGCATATAATCCCACGATTTTCCTCCGTCTCTACTGATCGAAGTTAAAGCGTGTTTCCATAAACCTACTACATTTCCGTTTGGTAAATGATAATAACTAAAAGCTTTATACGGTTTCTGTAACGGAATCAATTCGTCATCGCGATCGGCTTCTTCTACCCATTGCTGTAACATTAACGGATTCGATAAAATTTCTTCGCAAGCTTTTTTGAATCCTTTGTCTTTTGAAGTTGTATAAAATGGGAATTTTGATTTCGATTTGTCCCAAGTTTTATTGTATCTGATGAAATAGATTTCGCCAAAACTTCCGTCTTTTTTAATTTCACGAATGACACGTCCAATTCCTTTCCCGTCATTTGGATCGTCTTTTTCATCCATTGCGATTCCGTAATAAGCTAAAGCAAAAAACCGCTTGTCTTTTGAAGTATAAAAACCCATTCTTTGGTGCATAATGGCATCCAAATCTTTGGCAACGCCTTCTACGCCTTCTTTTTTCCATCCATCAGGAATTCTATAAATTGGGAAAATCACTTTTGGTTTTATCCACGTTACACCATCTTTAGAAGTCATTAATAAAGTCTGGCTTGGCGGAATATGTTCTCCAGAAGGATCGCTTAAATAATGCAGATAAAAAGTATTATTCCAATACGCCATCATCGGCTGGTGATTGTATGTCCAGCCAAAACCATCCGCCTTTTCAGGATGTTCACGGCTTGCACGCATAATTTGTGTAGTGTGAACTCCAACTGCTGGACTTAACTGTCCGTGATGGTAATCGATGTTGGAAAGTGTTTTGCCAACATAACGAACTGTGTCGTTTTGGGCATTTACAGCTGTTGCAACCAAAAGAATTGTGGCTGTAATTATATTGGTTTTTATGTTTTGGAAAGCAATCATTTTTTATTTTTTTTGCCACAGATTGCACAGATTTAAAAGATTATTTTTTATCTGCTTGATCTGCAAAATCTGCGAGAGTAATTTTTTTTCTCGCAGATTTTGCAGATTACGCAGATTTATTTTTCTGATTATTAAATACTATAAAAATCATTTTAATCTGTGCAATCTGCGGCCTTTTCTTTTTATTTTCTATCAATTAATCCTTTTAAAACTTCGCTTGAAATTGTTGTAATCGTTCCATGTTTGTGTCCTTCGGGAAGGCTTATTTTTGATGATACATCTTCAAAATGAACAAAATCTGTTGTGCTTAACGCTTTATAATTTTTTGAACCGTAATTATCATAATACAACAACCAGTTTTTACCGACTTTCACTACTGTCGGGCCTTCTGATAAATATTCCGTTAAAGGTTCTGAGCTTTTTTCAAACGGACCTAAAGGCGATTTTCCGAAAGCTACTTTTATATTTCGCATTGGTCTTGTGTTGTCTTTTAAAACCAAAACATAATCTTTTTTGCCTTTTTTGACAATCACACAATCAATTACGCTGAAACCTGGATCGTAATATAATTTTGTATCTGAAAAAGTTTTAAAATCCTTAGTCGTTACATAATACATTCTGTGGTTGTTTTTCTCTTCTTCCACTCCTTTTTCAAATCGAAACGGAATTGTCGATGCCCATATAATTATGTATTCTTTTTTTACATCATCATAAAAGATCTCTGGTGCCCAAACGTTTACCACTTCTGGCTCGTTCTTCATTACCGGAATATATTGCTGTTCCGACCAATGAATCAGGTCTTTTGAACTGGCGTAACCAAAACCATTTCCGCCTTTCCAATCGGTTGTCCACACCATGTGATAGGTTCCGTCTGCTCCTTTTGTAATTGACGGATCACGCATGATTTTACTGGCTCCGATTTCTGGTTTTAAAAATGATCCTTGTAAACCTTTCCAGTTGTATCCGTCTTCGCTGTATGCCAAATATAAACCTTCTGTTGCGGGTTCTCTAAACGACGTAAAAAGATATAAATCTTTCTTTTTCTGCGAATAACTAATCGCAAAAAGTGAAAGGGTTAGTATGATGAATATTTTTTTCATATTGCATTGTGTTTAAACTTTGTCAAAGTTTGAAACTTTGACAAAGTTGGCTCACCAGTTTTTATTCTGTAATTGCTTTTTTATCTAAAGAAGCTCCTTTTTTGATTTTCGTTGTAACATTGTTTAAAACATTGTTTTTCAAGAAAATGTTTTTAGTGTCTTTCCCATCCGCCTCGATAAAAATATCGGTTGGATTGAATGGAAAATTATTATTGATCAACACATTTGAAACATTATCTAATTTGATAACGGGAACTCCTTTTATTGCCGTTGAAGATCCAACATTGTCTAAAATAATATTTTTTGAATCTGATATTTTGAATGAAGAACCTGCTGTTGCGTTTACTTTTACATCATGAAATTCAACATCTGTTACTGTGCTTACCGTAAATCCTTCTTTTCCATCCATATTAATGTTTGAAAAAGTGATGTTATGAATTGGCATTTCGGTAATTCCCAAAATCTGTCCAGCTTTGTTTACGTTTGAAGCCGTGATATTACTCATGTGAATGTTTCTGAAAATTGGTGTTTTCTCTGTGACAGGTTCAACTGTAGTTCCCTTATCGTAAAAAAGACTTAAAACGATGGCTTCCTCTTTGATGTTTTTCATAACAATATTATCGACGCGAATATCTTCTACCACTCCGCCTCTTCCACGTGCCGATTTGATACGGATTCCGCGATCTGTTCCGTCAAAAACACAATTTGAAATGGTGATTTTTTTGATTCCGCCTGACATTTCGCTTCCAATAACTACTCCGCCATGACCGCTTAGCATAGTGCAGTTTGTGATGGTTACATTTTCTGTTGCTTTCCCATATTTACGTCCGTCGCCGTCTCTTCCTGATTTGATTGTGATACAATCGTCTCCAACACTGATATGGCAGTTTGAAATACGAACATTGGTGCAAGAAGAAGGATTAATTCCGTCTGTATTTGGCGAATGCGGATTAAAAATTGAAATCCCTGTAACGGTTACATTATCACAAAATTCTGGATTGATTGTCCAAAATGGTGAATTTTGAAAGGTTACGCCTTCAATTAAAATATTTTTGCAATTGTAAGCCTGAAAGAAAGATGGTCTAAAGAATTTTTTATCAACCGTTCTTTTATAATACGGTTCTGTGTAAAGTCCTTTGTTCTGCTCTTCCCACATGGTTTGGTATTTTGTTGGAGGAAGCGGTTCTTTGGCTGTTTCAATTCGGTATACTTCATTCCACCACGCTTTTCCTTGTCCGTCGATTACACCTCTTCCTGTGATTGTGATGTTTTCTACGTCTTTTGCGTAAAATAAGGGTTGAAAACTTTTCATTACAATTCCTTCGTAACGCATTTCCACGTAAGGCAAGAAATCATCGAAGTTTTCTGAAAACTTTAAAAGCGCTCCAGAATCTAAGTGAATTGTGATGTTGCTTTTTAATGTTAAAGCTCCTGTTAAGTATTCTCCCGCAGGAAAAAAGATAGTTCCTCCGCCGTTTTTGGATGCTTTTTCGATAGCATTCTGAATGGCTTGAGTACATTTTATTCCTTTGTTGTTTCCGCCTTCGTTTAAGATGTTTAGCCAGCCGTCGTTTGCGAAAGTGGTGTTCAATCCTGTTATAAAGCAGAGTATTATTAGTATGTTTTTCATAGTTGTGTTTTTGGTTTCACGCAGATTTTGCAGATTTTGGCAGATCAACGCAGATTTATATTTTAAAAAATCTGCAGAATATGCTTAAATCATTTTAAATCTGCGTGAAATATTTTATTCTCATTTTTTGTCATTTCGACGAAGGAGAAATCTTCGTTAGTGGCTCCGCATGCTTGAGCAACTTTGTAGAGTTTCTTGCGAAGATTTCTCCTTCGTCGAAATGACAAGATTGTGGATAATTGGTGATTACTTACTTACAAATTGCATTTCACTAATTACTTTTTACTTTTCACTAATTACTTAAATAGACTTCAAAATCAAAACCCAGTCATTGCCATCATCCTTTTTGCCTTCTGGTTGAAAATTTTGAGTTCCTTTATTATCAAATGTTCCGATTTTAGTTTTCTTTCCATTTCTGGGATTATACCAAGTTGCTTCGAATTTATCGCCAGCAATTTTTCCTAGTTTTACTTCTATTATTCTTCCGTTGTAAGTGTATAATAAAGCATATTTTTCTCCTTTTATGGCTGGAATATAATCGTATTTTTCTCCTTGGTTAACCACTAATGAAACATCTGGAACTCCTTCTAAAAACGGAAACTCTTCCATTAATTTCTTAATATAAATCATTTGTTTTGCTCCAGGCGCATTGATGGCTGATGTCCATAATTCTTTATTTCCGTAAGCTGGTTTGTCGCCTTTTCTGAACATTTGCATTACGGCGTTGTGTCCGTAGGTATAACCTGCTCCGCCTGATAAAACCGACCAATATCCGTAACGGCGAACGTCGTTTGCTGTCCATTTTGGCTGTAAAGTGTCGTGTAAACCGTGTGGAATTCCTTCGTATGATGGTTCTCCATCAAGTGTTGGTTTTGTTGGTTTTAATTCGAAATCTCTAAGAACGAATTTGTAATTGTCTTCTTTAAAATTCGCTTTTATTGAATCCTGATCGTATCTTCTGTGTCCAGATTGGAACATATTGAAATCCAGCCATTTTTCATTATGGAAATTCTCTGAAGAATCGGTTCTTCCAAACGGATGAAAAGTCACTAACTGATTTGGATTGTTAGTTTTTAAAGTATTTCCGATGGCATTCCAGATATCTTGAAATTCATTTCCGTGCGTGTCTCCACCGTTTAACCAAATTACGTTGGTTCTGTTTTTATATCTATTAGCTAAGAACTGAGCATATTCAGTTGCCTGCTCTTTGCTTACTTTATTTCCTTTTGAAACGTTTGTTCCCCAAACTGGAACCATTGCAACGTAAATTCCGTTTTTTTGAGCTACGTCTAACGTATAATCCACATGATCCCAATAATCGTATTGTTTTGGGTCTTTGAAATCATCTCCTGCCGTAATCAAGGGTTTTGAAACGTCTTCGTTGATTAAAGCGGCATCGCCATATACGTTGACAGCATTTATATTATGCAAAACCATTACCTGAACGACATTGAATCCTTTGTCTTTTCTGTCTTTAAAGTATTTATCAACTCCTGCTCTGTCCAATTTTCCGAATGCCAGCCAGCCTGTGTCGCCTAACCAGAAAAATGGTTTTTCGTTTTCGGTCACAAAATAATGCTGATTTTTAGATACTTTGATTTCAGGCAATGATGCTTTTGTTTTGGCAGATTGCGAAAATCCGCTTTGTGCTGCAAACATAAAGCTTATACTAAGAGCGTATAAAGATTTAATTTTCAGATTCATTTTGGTTTGTTTTTGAATTGTGTTTTATTTTTTTGCCACAGATTTCACTGATTTAATGGATTTTCCAAGCTTTGTCTTTATATTTTTTCCCGCAGATTTCACAGATTAGGCAGATTTTACTTTTAATCCTTTTAATCTGTGAATCCCGATAGCTATCGGGAGTGGCTAACTATTTTTTCACTACAAAAAGCACTTTTTCTTTTATTTCAGCTTGTGGAATTGTGACTTGTTTTCCTCCGCTGATGTTGGCTTTTTTCGTTATATTTCCTGTTGTTGCATTGATGGCAAATACTTCAAATGTTCCTTTTTCGTTTGATAAATCGATTGTGATGTCTTGGTCGTTTTTCAAGTAAAAAAGATAGCTTTTTCCTTTATTTTCTAACTTCCAAAGATTGTCTGAAAACGTATTTCCGTCAACTAATTTCATTTCGCTTAAAGCGGCATAAAACTGAGGCAATTCAATTTTCGGAATATTTGGCAATGAAGCTCCAGCCATTAAAGCCGGCCATCCGAATCTTGAAGAACCATCTGTTGAATACAAAATGACTTTTTCAGGATATTTTTCTCTGTATTCACGAACGGCACGATAAACCTGATTATCCGTTTCTTTTCCAGTTTTTAATTTTCTGGCGTGCTGTCTTGGTGCTAAATTGACACCTCCTTGCGGTGCGTAAGCCGAACCATCTTCTTTGTAATACCAATAACGAATATCAATTACATCAACTGTTTTAATTCTTTTTGCATCGTTTAGGATTGCATCCTGAACATCTTTCGTTGCACTTAAAGCAATCAAACCTTTTTTACCCGTTTCGTCTTTCCATTTTTGGGCTTCGTCCAACCAGAATTCCATAAAATGAAGCGGACCCGTATATTCTGCACTTGTTAGCTGAATAACATTGCTGTTATCTTGAAAGTTTTCGAAAGATTTTCTAATAAATCCTTGGTGTAATTTTCTTCTTTCGGCATTCGTAATATCATAAAACTGCTCCGCCATAAAAATACGTTTGTCTCCTGCGTAAGGCGGCGGTTCTGGGAATCCTGTGCTGTTGATATTATTTGCTGAACGCCAAGGTGAACTTGCCCAATGCGCTCCTGCCTCTAAAATGTTATGCTGAAAATATTGCTGATTGATTAACAATTGTCCGTTTGGTTCTGCCAATGTTGCAAACTGCGCTAAACGACTCCAATACCAATCGTTGAATTTTGTTAAATCATATTTACTAAGATGATCCCAAGCAAAATCTTTTCCGCTTCTGGCGAAAGGCTGTTCGTAAAACGGGGGCCAAACATCGTCATCAATTCGACGAACACGTTCATGATCGTCCATTCTTCTGTCGTACCATAAACCGTAATTGTGCTCTAAGGCAACGATATTGTTTCTAGTTAAATAATCTACCGTTTCCTGTACTTTATCTGTCAATCCGTTTCCTGTTCTTCCTGGAACAAAACGAGTGATATGCGGTGTTGATTTATTAACGAAATCATCACTTAAATCACCTCTCCACCAAGCTACATTGGTTTGTTTTCCTGCAATTACTTTTCCTTCAAAAGTTAACCAGCCATTTTCTGTAGTTACTTTAGAAGTTGATTTTTCTGTTTTATTTGACGCAACTTTTAAATCGTTTGCATTTTTTAAACCTTTGCTGTCTGTATTAATCGGATTTGCTTTTGAAGCTTCTACAATCAATTCTTGTAAACTTTTTGCTGTTGTAGCAGAGTTTTTAGTCAATTCTGCAGCAACTTCTATACTCGGACTTGAAGAAGCTTCAGAACCTAAATCATAGATAAAAGGCTGAACTGGTAGTTTTCCTAATCTGGCTTCTAGTTGTGTGTAGAATAAACTTCTTGGACTGATATGTTCGTTTACGTTTTTCCAATGTCCGTTTCCTCCAAACTGTCCCCAAACTCCAAAAGCCCAGTTTTGAGCTGTTGGCGGACTATAACATTCTACTTTTGAAGCTGAAGATTCCCAGATTACAGAATTTGCTGCTGTCCATCCAGCTCCTCTTCCGCCTTGTTCTCTATTGTTATAACTAAGTTCTTTTCCGTCGATATTAGCGATGTCAAATAAAACTCCAGTTGCCCAACTTCCAATTGCTCCGCTGTTACTGTAAGGAAGATGGGATTCGCACTGAACAAAAGCATTTGGACCCGTTGTTCCAAATCCTCCCACAGCAAAATCATGATATCCAAATTCTGAATAACAACGTTGAAAAAGTGCCTGCTGACCTTCTGTGTAAAAAGTATGTCTTCTAAATGAAGCAATTTCTGAAACTGGTTCAGTTACAATACAATCTTCAACTGTAATTTGCTGACTTGTTTTTAAAATCGTAATAGCTCCGCCTGCAAAATGTTTAAAATTCACTTGTTTTACCCAAGCATTTCTAGTGTTTTCGATACTAATTGCCTGCCATCTGTGTTCTTCGTCTTTTAAATTTGAAGGATTAAAAGTCGATTTAATCAAGATATTTTCAACTCCTGCATTTTCAACTCTTCCCGGCCATGAATAAACGGTTACTTTTGAAACTCCGAAAACATCATCTAACGACATTGTAATTGGAGCATTCAAAGTAACTTCATTTCCGTTAACTTTAGTTACAACTCTATTCCAAGTCATATCCCAAGCGCCTTTTTTCCATCCAATCCAAGAAGTTTCTCCGCCAAAATCCTGCATATTTACTTCTTTAATGAAATTATCAGTCAAGGGTTTGCTGATTTCAATTTCATCAGAAACTTTCAATTTTGAAGCATTTTTTAATTGGATTTTCTGCATTCCAAGTGGTGTGTAAGCGTTTGCTAATTCAAATGAATCTTTATAAGCTTTATCGTTTACGCCTAAAATTCTAATTAGAGCTTCTCTTTCTAATCCGGTTCCTAAAAGTACAGTTCCGTTTTCGGTATTACCGCTTCCTCTTAGAACAACACCCGATTTTCGGACGTATAATGTTCCGCTGATTTTGAAAGTTCCTTTGTCTAACAAAACGGCTCCACGAAATCCTGATTTATCTGGTTTTAATGCACTGACATAATCAATTGCATTTTGGATTTTCTGCGTTGCATCTTCTTCTTGTTTCGAAACAAAAATTTTGTTGTCCAGATTCGGAATTGCTACTTCAGAGTTTCTGTACCCTGCAAAAGAAAAATCAGGAATTTGGTTTCCTTGATTATCTGTTGTGAAAGAAAGTTTTCCTTCTTTGGTTTTGGTGATATCTGGGAAATTGTTTTGGGCTGTGATGTTTATACTGAAAAGCATCGCCAAACCAGACAAAACTATTTTATCTTTTTGAAGGGAGATTGTATTTATAAATTGGATAAAATTCACCTTATTATTTTTTTGACTTTAAAATTAAACCATATGAGTAATATAAGCTCATATAATTTTTAGATTTGTCTTTCTCCACAATTTTGTCATTTCGACGAAGGAGAAATCGCACTAGAAACTTCACTCTGAAAATCGCCAATCTTTGTCGAATTACTTGTGTGATTTCTCCTTCGTCGAAATGACAAACTAGATGGATATTCTTTTCGTAATTAAACCTGACAGGTTTTTAAAACCTGTCAGGTTGGTTTTGAGAATATTTAACTAATTAAAATCATTATTGTAATAAAGACTTTAATTTCGCCAATGTATCTGTATTATTTTCCGTTTTCGTCCAATCAATTTTACTGTTTGGATCGATTCCGTTAAAATATTTCTCGATGTTGGTGTAACCGTCTCCGTTTGCATCTCTATTAGCATCTGAAGCATCGTTTGGATTTAAACCATATTTTTTCTCCCAAGCATCTGGAATTCCGTCATTATCTGAATCTTTATAGGCTTTTCCTTTGTAAGTTGGATAGCCACCAACTTGATCTGGATGCGTTATGATTCCTTTTTTATAAGAATCGGCAGGTAATCTTCTTTTGATATATTCTTTTCCGATTGAATTTTCTAAACCGTCTTTTACTTCAATTTTTCCAGTTTTAACCTGCTTGATAATTCTTTCGTCAACAGCATCTCTTTTCGGAATTGTTGCTCCAACATTCGTCAAAACAAAATCGTAAGCTTCTTCTGCCGACATGATATTGAATTTTGGCATTGAAAAAGGTTTTGGCTGTTTAATTGCTGCTAAAAATTCTTTTGTTTCCGCTTCTGGAAGGTTTTCTAATTGTACTCCTCCATTCCAGTTGTCTGCCGTTACTTCAGGAGAACCAACAATAAAGTTTCCTGAAACATACGCTCTTCCGTATTGTTTTGGTTCAATATATCCAGATTCAGGTTTTACAATTCTATGTGAAATAGGCTCGTTTACAGGAGTTATTGGTCCTGGTTTGAAATAGTTGTTGATGATATTTAACATCGAACGATAATCACCTCCATCAAGAGTACGATTCCACCAATTGAATACTACGTTATTCACAAAATTAAAGTCGCCATACATTCCGATTGAAGCATTTCTAGAAATGTTGTCGGCCCATAAGTTGCGCATAAAAGTACTATTTAATCCGCCGATTGTACTTCCGAAAGCATGATTATAAGTGTCTAAACCTTCTGATGAAATAGTGTTTTGAATCGTGATATTACAAGCTGGTAATTTCTCCAGTTTTGATTTTGCATTAGCTGCAAATTGATGTCTATACAAAGAAATATTTTCGTCTAATCCCCAACTTACAGAGCAGTGATCTACAATGATATTTCCCATTGGATTTCCTCCAAGCGCATCGTCTCTTCTCGTTACTTCGGTTGCTCCACGACGGAAACGCATATGGCGAATAATAACGTCGTGTGTATCAATTTCTAAAGTTTCTCCTGCAATGCATATCCCATCACCTGGAGCGGTTTGTCCAGCAATGGTTACGTAAGGCGCACGCATGCTGATTCTTTTTTTCAGTTGAATGATTCCCGAAACGTTGAAAACAATTGTTCTCGCTCCAACTGCTTCGCAGGCTTCACGGAAAGTTCCTTTTCCGCTGTCTTCTAAACTCGTAACTACAAATATTTTTCCGCCACGTCCGCCTTGTGTAAATGCTCCACCGCCTTCAGCACCTGGAAAAGCAGGAATGTCAGCAAAAACAAAATCTTTTGGATACGAAGCCCAAGGTAAATAAGGTTTTCCTTGTTTTGCTTCTTCTTTGATTATATAAAGATTAGCATTCCAAATTTCGCTCAGCCTTTTTTCTTCATCAGCTAAAATAGCATCGGCTTTTTCTTGAACGGGTTTTGGAATTACGGGATATTGAGCATACGCCGATGATACAAGAGAACAAAATGACAATGCCATAAATGTTCTTTTTAAAGTATGGTTTGGAAAAATATTTTGCATTGAATTGTGTGTGGTTGTAGTTAATAGTTGTAATAGAAAGTTTTAAAAGAGAAAATTATTCTTTTGCAGTCGAATCTTTTACTTTATTCTTTTCTCTTTGTTCAACACGTTCGTGCCAATCTTTACTTTCTTTATTTAAATCATATCCTTGTTTTGATAAATAGTTGTTGATTCTTCCTTTGTATTTACCAAACCAGCCGTGTTTTTCTTTAGATGAACCTCCGTCCATTGCGTGTTCTCTTGCTTCAACTAAAGCTTTGTAGATGTAATCTTTTTGTTCTGCCGTTAAGTTTGGAAGCATATCGTTGTAACCTGCAACTGTAATTGGAAGCACGCCATAAGTCATTCCGTCTTTAACTTCAGTAATTTTATCTTCTGATAATTCTTTACTTAATTTTTTAAGATAAGATTTATGCAGTTTTGCAATTGACTTGTCTGCATTTGCTTTCAACTTGTCAATTTTCTCGTTTTGTTTTTCTTTAGCTAAAGAAGTGTCTTCTTTTACTTTTTTGATTTCAGCATCTCTTCCGTCCTGAATTTCTGTTAAATCTCTGAATTGCTGCGCTATAATATTCGAAACTGCTTTTTCTTTTGCTTCGTTTTTCAAATCTAATTTGGTAACGATTTTCGCAGCTCTTTCGTTAGTAACTTTTACATATTCAGGATCTAAATGCTGTTGCGCACTTAAAGTTGAAAATGCGAAAACCAGCGATAACAAGCCTGCGTTTATTTTATTTAGTGCCATTGCTTTTCTTTTTTAGTGAAGTTTTAAACTCGGTTAAAAGGCCAACGGCCTTTAAGCAACATAATAGGATAAAATCCTATGAATTACAAATCATATAGCAAAGCCCTGAAAGGGCGCAAGCCTTTGTCTATATTTCATTAATTGCTTTCGCCCTTTCAGGGCTTTTTCGCTTCCATTCTATTGTCAAAGGACGTTGTCCTTTGTTGTTGCTTTGAGCCTTTCAGGCTCTTTTCAAAAACATTCTTGTTTACTCTGAAACAAGAATGTTTTCAAAAATTATTTCTTATTTTAAATCTAATAA
>NZ_DHEI01000064.1:43199-44810 GCF_002399805.1 Flavobacterium sp. UBA4854 | reverse complement strand
TAACGGATATGCCTCTGTACAACTATAAAAAACGATTGTAAGAAGAAATAAAAGGATTATATTTTTTATAAAATGAAATTTCATTGTTTTTGATTTTTTTAAGCAGATTAAAATTTTTTAAATCAAAGAATCCTTTAGTTAGTCTACCCAAAAGGTTGGTTTTATATTGGATGCAATTTTTGTACAGTCTCCGCATGGAGCATCAACCCAATATGTTTCAAGAGATTTGATTCCATCTCCTGAATAATAAGTTATTATTCCTCGAGGCAAATCATCTAAATAATGACAGCAATGTGTACAAGGAACAGGGTTATAAGCTTCTTTTTCATAACAAAATTGTGTACAATCTACAGCATAAGGAGGAGGAAATTTACCTGGAAATAAATCCGCATAATTAAAATAAATTCGCTCAGTCGATACGGAGCATACATCAAAATATCCAGATATTTTACTGTCGCCATTAATTGATCTCAAATTACCTAACAAAAGACCGGGCTGAGTAGGAGAAGTAATAGTTCCTCCTGAGACAGCTGTTTTGTTTAATGTATTGTAATAATTGTACGCTGCTAGACTTTCTACATATTGCTTAACTAAAATACTGTATCGGGTCGTAATAATATAATCTTGGTCACTAATAAAGCGAATTCGATAATCTACGCGATCTTCTTTCAGTTTATTTGTATTTAAAAGCATAAATCCGATGCTTTTGTTAGAACCATAGCAAACCTTAGTGTCTACAGAATTTGGTTCAAAGGTTGGCCCGCCATTCCATACAAGTTTTGTTGGCAGCCATTTTGGCGCAACAACCTTGTAGGTTTCCTCGTATTCAAATCTATAATAGGTCGATGTAGCTGTAGGGTCAAAACTGTTTACACGAATACCAACACCATTAATATCATCCTTTTGTTCAATCGCAGCTACTACACTTTGGATAGGTGTTATAGTGGTAAGGATTTCTGGCGATGAAGCAAAAGATCTTCCGTCTTTGGTGTTAATGTGTAACTGGTATTTGGTATTAGGAACAGCTTGAAACTCTATATCTGAAACGTATTTATCTGAATTTTCGCTGAAATTGTATTTATTGCCAGCATCGTCAGTAATAAAAACTTCTGCTCCACTTTCTGGAAGATAATTTTCATCTTCGAACCTTGCAGATTTGGTAAGTTTTACTTCTTGGTTTTTGAGCTCGTTCGTTAGATTGGCTTCAACAATCAGTACATCTTCAAATCTATTGGTTACCAATGGATATGCTTCTGTACAGCCATTAATTACAATAGCAGTAACAAGTAAAATAATAATCTTATATAGATTGTGATTTTTCATTTACTCGTATTAGAATTTGAAGTTATACGTAATACTTGGTACTGGTATTGAGAAAATAGATGTTTTATAACCTTTTACTTTTCCATTTGGATCTGTTACGAAATAAATAGAATACGGATTGTTTCTTCCTAGAACGTTGTAAATAGAAATATTCCAGAAACTATGTGCTAGCTTTTTAATTTTATGGTTTCCTTCAATGTTAACTCCAATATCTAAACGAATATAATCTGGAATTCTATAAGCATTTCTATCACTATACAAAGTATATTCTGAGTTTCCGTAATGGAA
>NZ_DHEI01000064.1:27682-43027 GCF_002399805.1 Flavobacterium sp. UBA4854 | reverse complement strand
AATCTATAATTTAAAATCGCACTTAAATCATGAGGTTTATCAAAGTTAGCAGGGAAATATTCTCCATTATTTACGATTTCTGAACTAAACTGGCTGTCTAATTTGATAAAAGTACGAGAATAAGTATATCCAATCCATCCGTTTAATCTTCCAGTCGATTTCTTTAATAATAACTCAACTCCGTATGCTTTTCCTTCACCTTGTAAAAGTTCGGTTTCAACATTTTGGTTAAGCAATAATTGCGCACCAACTTTGTAATCTAGGATGTTTTTAGATTTTTTATAATATCCTTCTAAACTTACTTCGTATTCTTCATCTTTTAATGTTTTGAATAATCCTAACGAAACCTGTTGAGCGGTTTGAGGTTTTACATTAGAATCAGATAATTTCCAAGTATCTGTTGGTGATTGAGTAACATTACTAGATAATAAATGGATATACTGACGAGTTACATCATAACCTGCTTTTACAGAGAAATCATCTGTAAGGAAATAACGTGCAGCAATACGAGGCTCTAGTCCGCCGTATGTTTTTATGACTTCATTATTCTTATAAGTCGTTGTTCCTGTCACTGTTTCGGCGCTCAATGGTAAACCAGGAGCATAAGTATTTACATCACCAGGACCTAATGCCATGTAATAAGAATACCTTAATCCAAGATCAATAAGTAATTTATCATTGAATTTATAACTGTCAGATAAATATGCTGCAGATTCTAATGCTTTTTCTTTTTCAATATCTGTTGCAACTAGAGTAGCTTCTGGTTTGGTAGGATGCTGATATCCTGGTGAGATATTGTATAGTTTACTAGCAATTCCATAAGAAAAAGTATGTTTTGGGTTAAGTTGGTAAGTGAATTTTGCCTGTAATTGCGATTCGTTTACTTTATAACCAAAATCAAATGAATTTATATCATCTGAATCGTAGTCAATATTGAATTTGTATTCACTGTTTGTGAAAATGAAAGCAGCTTTATTTTTTTTGTTAAAAGTGTGATCCCATTTAATAGAAGCCAATCTGTTGCTGTATTTGTAAATAGAGTCAGAGCTTAAACTAAAACGGTCGTGGCTATAATATGCTGTAGCTTCTAAATTGTTATTAGCGTTAATTGCATTATTGTATTTAAAAATTCCATCATAAAATCCTGCTTGACTGTTTTTTAAATCTTCATTATCAAGCGCCTTTAAAATCCAATCAGAATATGTTGCACGTCCTCCGACAATAATACTAGATTTATTTTTTTCGATTGGAACACTTAACGTAAGATTCGAAGTAATAGGACCAATAGCTCCCTCTCCAGAGAATTTTTCTTGATTACCATTTTTGGTAGCGATATCAAATACAGATGACAATCTTCCTCCAAAATCTGCAGGAATACTTCCTTTGTAAATATCGGCTTTCTTTGTAGTGTATGGATTAATAGCAGAGAAGAATCCTAAAAAGTGCTGCGGATTATATAATACAGCATTGTCCAAAAGAATTAAGTTTTGATCATCTTTTCCACCTCTAACATTAAATCCGGCAGAACCTTCACCTGTGGTTTTAATCCCAGGAAAAGTAGTCGCTACTTTAAGAATATCTCTTTCACCAAGAATTAAAGGAACATTCTTGATTCCTTCAATATCAATAGAAACCAAACCAGAAACAGTAGTTTCAGTAGGTTTTTGTCCTTTCTTTTTAATTACAACCTCGTCAAGTTGGTTTGATTTTTCGTTGATATTAACATCAAATGCACCATCATCATAAACCATTAAAGTTCTTACCACTTCTTTATGGCTTAATGATTTGATTTCAATAATATTTATACCTCTAGGAAGTTGTAGAGTATAATTTCCGTCAGGGTCTGTAGATGTATTTATGTTTTTATTTCGAACTTTAATATAAATATTTGGTTCAGCTTTACCTGTTTCTTCGTTTCTAACTGTTCCAGAAATGGTAAAAGATTTTTTAGTAACTTCTTTGTTTTCTTTACCAATAAAAACAATTGCAGATTTTTTATTTACGGTATAGCTGCTTAAAGAATCGTATTGCTGGTGAAATACAGGATTCTCGCTATCAGTATTTTTATTCTGATTTGTTTCAACAGGCGCATCAGTAAAATAATTTGCAGGCAAAGTATCGTGAATTGTACTGTTTAGTGTAAAGATTACTTTGTTTTTCAGAATGATATAATTCAAATCTGTTTTGCTTAATACTTTATTAAGCACATCATCAATTTTTGCATCTGTATAAGTTCCAGAGATCAGTCCTTTTTCAGCATTAACCCAAGTTGGATCAAAGTAAAATTTATATGCAGTTGCTTCTTCAATACGTTTTAGCGCATTGGTTAAAGTTTCGTCTTTAAAAGTGATAGATAATTTCTCATTCGTATTTTGTGCAAAAGACAATTGAAAAGAGAACGCGATAAGTAAGGAGAGTAAAAATTTTTTCATTTGTTTTATTTGCTTGATATTGACTGAGAGTTAAAGGTATATTTCATCAAATTTTTCATGAATTGATCTAAATCGGAATTTCTTAGTTCTCTGTTCAATAAATAAAACCCATTGATTTGCTTTTTCTGTTCTGGAAATAATTTAACAAGGTCGCTTTTGCCTCTTATTGCATAAATTTTACCTTTTAAATCAATAAAATAGGAGTTGTTTTCTTTGAAGGTAAAGTAAAGACTGCTTTCGTAAATTGTTTTCTGCATATCTTTATGGTGTTTGATATACAAGACCAATTCTGGAGCAATTTTGCTTTCCTCGTAATAACCCGTTGTAAATTCAGGTATATCTTCGCTCTTTTTTTCTCTTTTGATAAAGTTTTTATCAAGTATAGAAAACGAACTAACTTTATTCTGTATTAAATTTATACCAATATTTTCTGACCCTCCATCAGGGTTTAAAACCAATATATCTCTATAAATGTCATATTTGAGTTTGACATCATAATAGGTTTGGTTTTCGTACGTAACTTTTCCTGATTCGTATTTATTAATTAAATACAAATGGATGTCAGTGCTTAAAGTTCGAAATGAATTGGTGTGTGGTATCCCATTATTAATATCCAAATTAATTCTGCCAACAGTAGTATCAAACCAATTGTAAGTATTGATATCATTACTAGTTTGACTCTGGATAGGATGAATGTTTAAGAATAATTCAAATAAAATGAGAAAAACGATTTTTTTTTGGTAATTTTTCAAAGGATTTAATGGTTTTATTAGTTGTTTTCGGAAGATTTCAAAAGTATAAAAAAAAGGTTACAAATAAAACGCTAATTTGTTAAATTGTGATAAAAAGTTGCTACAGCCTCTTAAAAGGTGTTGTAGAACTATTAAAATTTAGAATATTTATTAAAAATATTCGAAAATGACTTTGCAATAGTAAATTTTAAATTTGATACGAAATAGATTCCTTTTGTAGGAAATGTAAAAAATGAGGAAATGCATAAGGTTGAAAAACCCTAATTTGGTTAAGAATTTGGGGTTTTTCAATTTTTTTTTAAAACAATAAATCTACCTGAGAATTTATTTTTTCTAGATAATAGTCTATTTTTCGAATGGCTCTATTAAAGAAAAGATTTTGTTCCTTTATTCCAGATTGTCCTAAGGGTATAGAATTTGTAATTTGCTGTTTGAAAAATTGATGAACATTCTTGCAGCTTTCTTTATTGTCGGTTATAAAATATCCTAAAAGAGTGTAAGGTACAAACATCGTCAGCTTTTCTTCTGTTTCTATAAGCATGTTATTATTCAATAATATTAGCTCATTATAATAAATCGAAAATTGATTATTGGGTTTGCTGCATTTTTCTTTTATTAAGCTAATAATTCGTTTTAAATCTAAACAAAGAGCATTTGCACTTTTTAGATTTAAAAGCCCAGCTTCATAAAAATATAGAATTTGTTGCAAGCTACTGTTTATGGTGGTGTCATTCCATACTTCATTTACAGGAGTATTCTCGTATATTTCTTTTAATTTTTGCATGTATTCTGTAAATGATTCATCAATTACAAAATTTTCAAAAGCAACTTTTTTCTGATTTGAGTTTAATAGATTCAGCCACACAAAGGCTTTAAATTTGGATAAAATTGTACCATCCATAAAATAAAATAGCGGAATGTCTTTTGCTGAATAGAAAAGTGTTGCTGTCTTATTTTTTATTAATGCTTCGATATTTTCAGATGATGATTTGAAATAATGAAGCATGTCTTTTAAGTTCTCAATCTCGATTGTTTTCTCAATAACCACCTTTTCTTTATTTGAGAATAAATTATCTAGCGAAATATTGAAATGTTCCGCCAGTTTAATTGTTTCATCAATAGAGAATTTGCTTTTTCCTGAAATCCTTCGATGAGAGGCGTCATAACTAATTTCTAAAATACCTGCAATTTCTTCTATTAAAGAAACTGACTTAGGTGCTTTTTGTCTAATTGCTTTTAAAAAAGATTCCTGATGTTTCATAATTTGCGATAATCGCAAATATAAATATTTCTTTAATTGGTTTGCGCAAATTGATACGCGATAAATGCAATAGGTTTGTCTTGTAATTTTAAAAAAGACACTTTATGAAAGCTAAATATTTCAATAAATCAGAAGAAGAAAAACTCTTTTTTTCTACTCTTAAACATCGTGTTCACCAAAAACTTCAAGGCAAAAATATTTCTTATGGAGATTTCAGATTTTGGTTTAAAGGATTATTCTGGACATTGATTTGTTATTTCTCCTATTCATTGCTCTTTTGTGAATCCATAAATAAAATAAGTTTTTGGCTTCTGTATGTTGTTTTTCAATTATCAGGATTATTGATAGGATTCAGTTTTGGACATGATGCTTCTCACAATACGGCATTCAAAAACAAAAAAATAAACTCGGTATTGCATTTTTTTAGTTTTCTTACCGTTGGTATCGATCCATTGCTTTGGGGATTGAGACATATTCGTTCACATCATTTGTATGCAAATGTAGAAGGAAGCGATGTAGATATTGATAAAAATCCCTTTTTAAGATTAAGCCCAACGCATCCTTGGAAACCAAAACATAAATACCAGGCTTATTATGCGCCATTTGTTTATATGTTTACGTTGCTCCATTCTGTTTTTATGAGTGATTGGGTTTATTTGTTTTCCAACGAATATGATTGGATGAAAAGAGGTGTTCCAAAGGTTGAATTGTATGTAAGATTTATATTGTATAAAATATTTTATTTTTCTTTAGTGTTGCTTTTTCCAATATTATATTGTGGTTTTTCGTGGAGTTTTATTGTCTTGAGTTATTTTACTGCGAGCGCTTTTACGTCAATGGTTTTTATTATAATGCTTGTAGGAACACATTTTTTTGATGGCGCAGATTATCCGCAGCCAGAAGGAGAATTTCTTGAACACACATGGGCAGTCCATCAGCTTCATACCAGCTGCGATTGGAATGCAGACAAAAGTTGGGCGAGGTTTTTAAGCGGTGGTTCAAACTGTCATGCTGCTCACCATCTTTTTCCTAATATCTGCCATACAAATTACAGTGAAATAAATTCAATAATTGAAGAAACAACAAAAGAATACAAACAGCCTTATCATCATAAAACCTTATTACAAATGATGTTTTCTCATTTTACACATTTGCATAAAATGGGTAATCCTGAAGTTTGAATTATAAAACTTAAAAACCCCAATTCAAAAATATGAATTGGGGTTTTCTATGAATAAACCTTTAGTAAACTAAGATCTGATTACTCTTTTTTCTCCTCACGTGGAGGTCTTGGAACAAGTGCTTTTTTAGACACTTTTTCTTTTTTAGTTTTAGGGTCAACTCCTAAGTATTTCACTTGGAAAACATCTCCCATTTTAACTACATCAGCAACATTTTCTGTACGTTCCCAAGCCAATTCAGATACGTGAAGCAATACTTCGTTTCCTGGCGCAGCAGCATATTCTACTACAGCTCCAAAATCAAGCATTTTAATTACTTTAACTTCATAAGCCTCGCCAACTTGTGGTTTGAAAGTTAATGAATCAATTTTAGCCAATACTGCTTTGATACCATCAGGATTAGTTCCTAAGATTTCAACTACACCTTGCTCGTCTACTTCGTTGATTACGATTGTAGTTCCAGTGGCTTTTTGTAATTCTTGAATTACTTTTCCACCAGGTCCGATCAATGCTCCAATAAAGTTTCCAGGAATAGTTCTTGTAATGATTTTTGGTGCATGAGCTTTAACTTCTGCTCTTGGCGCTGCAATTGTTTCAGTTAATTTTCCTAAAATGTGCAAACGTCCGTCACGAGCTTGCGCTAAAGCTTGTTCCATAATGTCATAACGTAATCCTTCGATTTTGATATCCATTTGGCAAGCAGTAATACCGTCAGCAGTTCCAGTTACTTTAAAGTCCATATCTCCTAAGTGATCTTCATCTCCTAAGATATCAGACAATACAGCAAATTTCTCACCGTCAGTAATTAATCCCATAGCAATACCAGAAACTGGTTTTGTCATTTGAACTCCAGCATCCATAAGAGCCATTGTTCCAGCACAAACCGTTGCCATAGAAGAAGAACCGTTAGATTCTAAAACCTCAGAAACAACACGAATTGTGTAAGGACAATCAGCAGGGATCATATTTTTTAAAGCTCTTTGAGCTAAGTTACCGTGACCAACCTCTCTTCTTGAAGTTCCTCTTAATGGTTTTGCTTCACCAGTAGAGAAAGGAGGGAAGTTATAGTGTAAGTAGAATTTCTCTTCACCTTGTTCAGATGGAGAATCGATTTGGTTAGCTTCTTTAGAAGTTCCTAAAGTTACTGTTGCCAAAGCTTGAGTTTCTCCACGAGTAAATAAAGAAGATCCGTGTACAGATGGTAAATAATCAGTTTCACACCAGATTGGTCTGATTTCTGTCGTTTTTCTACCGTCTAGACGAATTCCTTTTTCAAGAATTACATTACGAACAGCTTCTTTGTTTGTTTTGTAGAAATATTTTCCAACTAAACCAGCAAGGTCAGCATTTTCAGTGTATTCTTCTTCAGTAAATAAAGCTTTTGCTTCTTCTTTTACAGCAGCAAATTTTTCGCCTCTTTCAGCTTTTCCAGAAGCTTCTTGAGCAATTGCATAGCATTTATCGTAAGCAGCGGCTTTTACTTTTGCGTAAACAGCTTCGTCTTCAATTTCACCTTCGTAAGTTCTGTATTCTTGAGAGTTTAATTTTGCTCTTAATTTTTGTTGAGCAACAATTTGAACTTTAATAGCTTCGTGAGCAAATTTAATTGCTTCAACCATTTCAGCTTCTGAAATTTCTTTCATCTCACCTTCAACCATTGCAACAGAATCCATAGAAGCTCCAATCATCATATCGATATCAGATTTTTCTAATTCTTCTCTACTTGGGTTGATTACTAATTTTCCGTCAATGCGTGCAACACGTACTTCAGAGATTAAGTTGTAAAACGGAATATCAGAAACAGCTAATGCAGCAGATGCAGCTAAACCAGCTAATGCGTCTGGCATTACATTCTCGTCATGAGACATTAATTGAATCATAACCTGAGTTTCAGCGTGGTAATCGTCTGGGAAAAGCGGACGTAAAACACGGTCAACTAATCTCATTGTTAATACTTCGCTGTCGCTTGGTCTTGCTTCTCTTTTGAAAAATCCTCCTGGGAAACGTCCTGCAGCAGCAAATTTTTCACGGTAATCTACCGTTAATGGTAAAAAGTCAACACCTGGGTTAGATGTTCTTGCAGAAACTGCAGTTGCCAAAAGCATACAGTTTCCTAAACGTACAACAACTGAACCATCGGCTTGTTTTGCTAATTTACCAGTCTCGATTGAGATGCTTCTTCCATCTCCTAAATCGATAATTTCTTGTGAAACTTGTGGAATCATAAATTTTTCCTTTTTGATTATACAATGGGTTTTAGTTGTGTTGTAGTTGTTGTTGTGTGTAGTTGTTGTTATCTAAAACCCAATGAAAAACCAAACTTTTTTTCTTGTAACGTGCTTATTATAAATAGCTATAATGTAAAAACAAAAAGAGGCACTTTCGCACCTCTTTTCTATATTGATTATTTTCTGATATTCAATACTTTGATAATCTCACGATATCTGTTGATATCTTTCTTTTTCAAGTAGTCCAACAAAGCTCTTCTTTTACCTACTAATAGTACAAGAGAACGCTCAGTGTTGTAATCGTGACGATTTTTTTTCAAGTGTTCAGTTAAGTGAGAAATTCTGTAAGTGAACAACGCGATTTGACCTTCAGCTTTACCAGTGTTTTTTGCATCACCGTGTTGTGCGAAGATTTCTTCTTTCTTTTCTTTAGTTAAATACATTCCAATATTGTTTTAATGATTTTTATGTATGTCATACAACTTTTGTAAGACGGGTGCAAAATTAGATTAAAAAAACAGAAAAATCAAAAAAAAATAAAAGAATCTAAAAATTAGGGGTAAGAAATTTGTTTTTAATGATTTGCGATCTCCTTTTTCTTTGATTTCGGTTGTTCTTTTACTTTAACTTCGGAGCTTTTTTGCCAGATTGCTTTTCATTTAAAGAAGAATAAGAGAATTTTACATTGTTGGCATCAGTGCTTACTCCCGAAATTAAAATTCCCCGATCGTAATTATCTACAAATGTAATTTTTCGAGCCACATCATTTCCTTCCCAAACGCCTTGTTTCAATCCGTCTTTGAGAGTTCCTTTTTGTGTTACAAATAAATCTGTTTCTTCATAATCTCCGTTTCCATCAACGACGGTCTGACTTTTATTTTCATCCCAGCAATTAAGAATCAAAGTTTGTGCTTTTTTAGTTTTCGGATCCCAAAGATTCTGCTTTTCGCACTTTTTATTTTGGTTATCGTACCAATTAATCTCTTTTCCGTTTTTGTGATCTTCAGAATAATTGACAACGGTTTCTTTTGCTCCGTTTTTATAATAGTAAATAAACTCTCCGTCTTTTTTTAAAACATCGCGATCCAAAGTAGAGCCCGTCATTCTCTTTCTTCCATTTTTATAAAAGTCAGTTACAACATAACGCATGCTTTTCTGAGAATAATTGGTAATTACTCTTGTATAGGCATAGTTTTCTGGAGTGCATTCACGATTTAAGGAGTCTAAAAAGATCTTTTTAGAAACCAAATTAATTTGCCCAGACAGATGAACTGAAATTGTTAGAAGCAAAAAAAGAAGGAAGTTTCTTTTCATTCTGTGCTATTTTTTCTCTTAAAAATAGTTCTTCTAGAATAATTTAGCAACTTCTTGATTTACAAATTCTAAAAATCTTTCGTCGGCTTCTGTAAAAGGATCAATAACGTGGCTGTCAATATCGATTTGGCCAATATTTACTCCATTAACAAAAAGAGGCACAACAATCTCTGATTTTACAGTTAAACTGCAAGCAATATAATTGTCTTGAGCTTTAACGTCTGGAACAACAAAATTAGCATTGCTCTCAGCTACTTGACCGCAAATTCCTTTTCCAAACGGAATAACGGTATGGTCTGTTTCAGCACCAACATAAGGTCCTAAATGTAAAGTTTTAGCGTCATGATTGGCAAAATAAAATCCGACCCAGTTGTAATACTCTACGTTTTCGTTCAAAAGTTGGCATACTGCCAATAATTTTTCATCTCTATTTGATTCATTTTCAGAGATAATTGCGCTTATTTTTGGTTGTAATTCTTGAAATGTCATAATGTAAAAATTTATGCAAAAGTATTTAAAGCTAAACTCAAAAAATACATAAATTTGAAAAAAAAATCTCTTGAAAAAATATTTAGTCCAGTTTAAGCCATTTCTCATTTTTGTAAGCATCTTTTTCTTGACATATATTGTCCTTACACAACTTTATAAATTTTATTTAAATAGCTACCAAGCTGAAGAGCTTGATGCTGTGACCACAATGGCTGGACGAAATGCAGAACAGCTGCTAAAGCTTTTTAATTATGATATCATAATTCAGAAAAGTTCGCAAAATCCGTGGCTGGAGATAATATTAAATGGAAGATTTATAGCCCGTATTATAGAGGGATGCAATGCTGTAAGCGTGATGATACTCTTTGTTTCGTTTGTAGCGGCTTTTTCGAGAGGCTTAAAAAAAACATTACTATTTATATTTTTTGGAGTTGTATCTATTTATATGTTTAATATTCTAAGAATTGCGGCTTTGATTGTCCTTTCGTATAACTTTCCTCAATATTACCGATTTCTGCATGGAACTTTTTTTCCTTTGGTGATTTACGGATATGTTTTTATTTTATGGGTTTTCTGGATCAATAGATTTTCAAAATATGCTAAGTAATTTAAAAGAAAATAAATTTAAAATCTTTACAGCAATTATAGTAGTTATAGGTTTTGCCATTATTAGAACATTTGAAAGAAAATTGTTTTACGATCCTTTTCTAAAATATTTTGAAGCAGATTTCCATTCAAGCCCTTATCCTGTAGTGCAGAATTTAAGACTTTTCTGGTCGCTTTTTCTCCGCTATTTTTTAAATACCCTATTATCTCTTTGGTTGATTTATGCCTTGTTTAAGGATCGAGATATTCTTAAGTTTAGCCTGATTGTCTACATTTTCTTTTTGGTTTTGCTTTTGAGTTCATTTTACATCATACTAAACTTTTTCCCAGATGGCGCTTGGCTTCTTTTTTATGTTAGAAGATTTATAATTCAGCCAATTTTTGTGCTATTGTTTATTCCCGGATTTTATTATCAGCTTCAAAAAACTAAAAAATAACATTTGATTTAGTTTTTTATAGACAGTTTTTGAATAGCTTTGCAGTATGAATTTAAAAAAGTGTACAGGTCTATTTTTAGCGTTCCTTTTATTGGTTTCCAATATTGGGTTTGCTTTTGATGTGCACTATTGTGGAGGAGAAATTGCTTCAGTATCTTTAAAAACTACGGCAGAGCCTGTTGTTGAAAAAAAATGTTGCGGTTCTAAAGAGAAAAAAAATTCTTGCTGCAAAGATAAAGTTGTTCATTTTGAAAAGAAATCTGATGATGCGACGATTAAATTCTTCTTTTTTCAATTTGCTTTCCCTGCAGTTATACAAGATTACAAGCCTCTTGTCTTTTTAGAAATTCCAAATTTTAAAAAGAAAGAAGTTCTTTCGTATTACGCTGATGCGAATGCGCCCCCCTTATTTAAATTATACCATCAGTATATTTTCTATTCCTGATTTTAATGTTAAGATGCACCGCGAGTCTTGATTAAGAAGACTTCGTATTTACATTTTAATTGCTTTTGCTTTGCGCAAAATGCAAGAATGTAATTCTTTTCAACATTAAAATCATTTTTTATGCAAAAAAATATAATGCTTTTTGTAGCGTTTTTGCTTTCTGTGTCTGTGTTTTCGCAAGAAGATCTAGAAGAAGTGAAAATTACTAAAAAGCAAAAAGGAATTAAAAAATCCTATACGTTAACAGCCAATACTTCTGTTATTACTAGTAAAGAGTTGCTTAAAGCGGCCTGCTGTAATTTAGCAGAAAGTTTTGAGACCAATCCGTCAATCGATGTCAATTTTTCTGATGCCTTAACAGGGACTAAGCAAATCAAAATGCTTGGATTAACTAGTCCGTATTTAATGATTACAGAAGAAAATATTCCTTCTGTTCGAGGTGCTTCCCAAGCATACGGATTATCATTTACTCCTGGAACATGGATTGAAAGTGTTCAGATTACCAAAGGAGCGGGGAGTGTTGTAAATGGTTACGAAAGTATCTCTGGCCAAATTAATACAGAGCTTTTAAAACCCTTAAATGATATTCCATTTTTTCTGAATGCTTATGGTTCAACCGATTCTCGTTTTGAATTGAATACCCATTTCAATAAAAAATTATCAGACAAATGGGCAACCAGTTTATTTGTTCATGGAAATGCGCGTGTTGCAAAAAACGATATGAATAATGATGGTTTTTTGGATAATCCGTTAGGAAAACAAATCAATGTTTTAAATCGTTATCAATATTACGATCCAGAAAGCGGTTTGGTTAGTTTTATCAATTTCAGATATATGAATGATAAAAAGCAAACAGGAGAAGTTGACTTTGATAAAGATCGTGATCGCGGAACGACCAATCATTGGGGTTCTGAAATTAATACAGAACGATTTGATGTTTCGACAAAAATCGGATATGTATTTAAAGATATGCCTTATCAAAGTATCGGATTTCAAAATGCTTTTAATAGCCACAAACAAGATTCTTATTATGGTTTAAATCAGTACGATATCAAACAGAATAGTTTTTATTCTAATTTGATTTTCAATTCGATCATCAATAATACGATGCATAAGTTTTCAACGGGTTTGAATTTTACTTACGACCAATATCAGGAATTTGTAAACGTAACCGATGTAAGCAGAATTGATAATTCGGTTGGCGCTTTCTTTGAGTATACTTATGATAATACCGATAATTTCAGTTTGATTTTGGGTGGAAGAGTGGACAACCATAACCGATTAGGTTTTTTTGTTACACCAAGATTGCACATGAGATATAATCCTTGGAAAAATGGAGTAATTCGTTTTTCTGCAGGAAGAGGAAAACGATCTGCTAACATTTTTGCCGAAAATCAGCAGCTTTTTGCTAGTTCAAGAACATTCTCAATTTTAGATTCTAACGGAAAAGTATATGGTCTGAATCCAGAGATTGCTTGGAATTATGGCGTGAGTTTTTCACAGAAATTCCGTCTTTTTAATAGAAATGCCGATGCTGGTTTTGATTTATATCGTACCGATTTCCAAAATCAAGCTATTGTAGATGTAATGCAAAGTCCGCAACAAGTTTTGTTTTATGACTTGAAAGGAAGCTCTTTTGCTAATAGTCTTCAGGTTGAATTTAATTATGAGTTGGTTCATAATTTAAGTTTACGAACAGCTTACAAATACTACGATATACAAACTGATTATTTAAGAGGAACATTTCAACGTCCGCTTCAAGCAAAACATCGTTTCTTAGGAAATTTAGAATATGAAACAACGATGAACAATGATAAGCAATGGAGATTTGATTTTACTTATAATTGGTCAGGTAAACAGCAATTACCATATACTGCATCGAACCCAGTAGAAGAACAATTTCCTGATTTTTCTCCAGCGTATGCGGTGATGAATGCGCAAGTAACTCGTGTTTTTTCGTCTGTTTTTGAAGTGTATATTGGAGGAGAAAATATTGGCAACTACAAACAGCAAAAAGCAATTTTAGGAGCAAATGATCCTTTTGGACCTAATTTTGATGCTTCGATAGCATACGCTCCAATTTTTGGACAGATGTATTATGCGGGGTTAAGATTTAAAATTAAATAAAGAGAAAAAAATAAATTTTCAACAACAATAAATAATTATAAAATGAATAAGATAGTTTTAATCGCAATGATGGTTTTTTTAGGTTTTTCAGCTCAAGCTCAAACTAAGAAAAATAAGAACTTAAAATATACGACAGAAGTAAATGGTAATTGTGAACAATGCAAGAAAAGAATTGAAAAAGCGGCATATGGTGTTCCTGGCGTAAAAACTGCAAGTTGGGATGTAAGTTCGCATCAACTTTCGGTTATTTTAAACGAAGAGAAATGCTCGCCTTCAGACTTAAATAAAGCAATTGCAAAGGCAGGTCATGATACTAAGGAGGTTAAAGCAACAACTGAAGATTATGATAATTTGCATAGCTGCTGCAAGTATGTAAGAGAATAATACAAAGTGAAGCCCAGACAATAGAGTCTGGGCTTTTTTTAATAGTTAATTTATGTTTAAAATACTGCATTTTATTGTGGTTAAGGTAAATTATTGTTACTTTCACGAACTTATATAGATAACCAATTCCCCTTTTATGAATAATTTTGAATGGACCCAGTTATTAAACCCTGAATTTTATATTACTTTAAGCGTCGGAGGTTTTCAGATTGGGTTGTTTATTGTTCTGTTTATAGTTTTTGCTGAAACAGGACTTTTTGCAGGTTTTTTTCTGCCTGGAGATAGTTTACTTTTTTTGGCAGGTATTTACAGTCGTGATTTAATTGAGAATGTTGCCTATATTCCGAATGATTTTTTGAATGTATTTCTTCTTGCTACTGCAGTTGCAATAATGGGAGTTTTAGGTAATATGACTGGTTATTGGTTCGGTGCAAAGAGTGGTTATTATTTGTTTAAAAAAGAAGATACATTCTGGTTTAAGAAAAAATACTTGCTTCAGTCAAAAGATTTCTTTGAAAAGTATGGTGGCAAAGCAATTATTTATGCGCGCTTCCTGCCAATCTTTAGAACTTTTGCTCCAATTGTTGCAGGAATCGTTTCGATGGACAAGAAAAAGTTTATGTTCTTTAATGTTTTAAGTTCTTTTCTTTGGTCATTTATATTAATTTTCGCCGGACATTATTTATATGGCATTTTCTTAAAACAAGGAATAGATTTAAAGAAACATATTGAGTACATCATTATTATTATCATTATAATTTCAACGTTCCCGGTTCTAATAAAACTACTTAAAAAGACACCAAACGAACAGATATAATCAATAAAAAGAATAAAAAAAATCCGAAGCTACAACTTCGGATTTTTTTATGTTTGTCGTTTTAGTTATTATCGACATTTCTATTACATGATTTATATATTGCTTAGCAAATAAAATCGAAGTTAATGAAGTAAGTGTAAAATCAAAAAAGCTGTAATTAGTTTTTAAAACGTAATTACAGCTTTAGGTTAAATTATTTTAGTTGTATAAAACTAATTTCTAATTGGAATTTGGTATTTAAAAATTGAATATTTTAAACATTACCATTCATTCACTTTATTTGCATCCATTTTAAGGAAAATAAACAGCAAAATGGTGAATCCCCAAAGTCCAGAACCTCCGTATGAAAAGAATGGCAGAGGAACCCCGATTGTAGGGAAAATTCCGATTACCATTGCAATATTTACAAAGAAGTGTATAAATAGAATTGCAGCGACACAATAGCCGTAAACCCGACTAAACTTTGTCTTCTGTCTTTCTGCTAAGTAAATTACTCTAAGCAATAAGCAGACAAAAAGTAAAATCACTACAAAAGAGCCTGCAAACCCCCATTCTTCGCCAACCGTTGTAAAAATATAATCGGTATGTTGCTCTGGTACAAATCCTCCTTTGGTTTGTGTGCCTTCAAGAAAACCTTTTCCGATCCATCCTCCAGATCCAATGGCAATTTCAGATTGGTTGGTATTGTATCCAATCCCTTTCATATCTACAGTTTTACCTAGTAAAATATTGAAACGATCTCTGTGGTGCTGTTTAAAAACATTGTCAAAAACATAATCAACAGAGAAAACAAATCCAGAGATTAAGACCAATAAAATTCCGCTTAAAATAATATTTCTGTCAACTACTCTGCCTTTAAAATGTATAATGGC
>NZ_DHEI01000064.1:20671-27509 GCF_002399805.1 Flavobacterium sp. UBA4854 | reverse complement strand
ACGAAAAGAATAATGGTTATAAACGCGGTCCAAACGTACCAAGATGGCAGACCTTCTCTGTATAAAACAAGTATAAATGCACTATAGATTAAAGCACTTCCAGGATCGGGCTGTGGTAGAATAAGCATTACAGGTAATAGCATAATTGCTAAAGCCTGAATTTGTCTATTTGTTTCTTTTAAGTTAATTTGTGTATCACTTAAATATTTAGCCAATGCCAAAGAAGTAGCTGCTTTTGCAAACTCAGAAGGCTGTAAAGTAAAACTTCCTATCGCGTACCAGCATCGCTGTCCTGCTATGGTTTTTCCAAAGAGAAATAATCCTGCAAGAGATAATAATGAAACTCCAAAGATTATACTGGCATATTTTTCGTAAAATTTACCATCAACAAAAAGCACAACAAATATCAATGGAATAGTACAGCAGATAAAAATCAGCTGTTTTTGATAAGTTCCATCGGTTGATAATAAAGAAGACGAATATATATTAAGCCAACCTAAAGTTACCAGCGCAATGTAGATAAAGACACTTATCCAATCGATATTATTTTTTACACTTTGATTTTTCATTTGAAATAATCTTTCTTAGTTTTTCTTAGTTGTGTCTACTGCTGTTTTTTTAACTTCAGTTTTTGGCGCCGTTGTAACTGGTGCTTTTGGCTTAACAATTTTAGCTTGTAATACAGAATCTTTTGGAACAGATTCAATTTTAAGAGCATCACTTATTCCGCCTACTTTAGCATATTCCGAAAGTAAGCTTTTGTTTAATACTCTTACTTCTAGGTCTGTTCTTGTAATTTTCTTTCTTAGATATTTTTCAATCATTAAACTCGCAATCGGACCCGCAACTGTTGCTCCAAAACCTCCATTTTCAATCATAACTGCAATGGCAATTTTTGGATTGTCTTTTGGGGCAAAAGCAACAAATATAGAGTGGTCTTTAAGCTGGGTTCTTTTACCGTTTATTTTGGCAAAGTTCTCAGCAGTACCTGTTTTTCCGCAAATATCAATTCCTTCTACTCGAAGACTGTAAGCTGTACCTTTGTTGTAAACATCAAATAGTCCACTGATAACTGGCGGGAAATATTTTTGATCAACCGTAGTTACGTGTTTTGTGGTGAACTTTTCGTCGATTTTTTCTCCCTCAATTTTTTTAATGATATGAGGAGTATAATAATAACCCTGATTTGCAACAGTAGCCATCATGTTGGCTAATTGAATAGGTGTCATTAAAACCTCTCCTTGACCAATTGCATTAGATACAATGGTTGAGCTTCTCCATCCTCCGTTAGGGTAAATCCTTTTATAAGTTTTAGAGGTTGGTATATTTCCTCGTTTTCCAGTTGGTAAATCATAGCCCATGAACTGACCTAATCCAAAACTTTTTACGTGACTGCTCCAAACATCAACGGCTTGACCGGGATCTTTGTACTTGTTGATGGTAAGCATATAGGCTTGTCCAAAATAAGTATTACAAGAATTGTAAATTCCGTTGTGCAATTGATGTGGACCAAAACCGTGGCATTTCATGAATCGGCCTCCACCATAACTAAATCCGTGATGACACATAAAAGTAGTCTGTTCATTGATTACACCTTCTTGAAGTGCAACTAAACCAGTCAGGATTTTGAATGGAGAACCTGGTGGATACTCTGCCAAAAGTCCTCTGTCATATAAAGGTTTCGAAATAGAATCGTTATATAAAAGGGTGTAGTTTTTAGATCTTTGACGTCCTACCAAAATACCAGGATCATAAGAAGGAGCGGTAATTAAAGCAAGAATTTCACCCGATTTAGGTTCAATTGCCACAATACCACCTCTTTTATTAATCATCAATTCCTCTCCATATTTTTGAAGTTCGGCATCAATCGTTAAATTAATGTCTTCTCCAGCTACGGCGATAGTATCGTATTTTCCTTCTTTATAAGGGCCAATTTCTCGGTTGTATTTGTCTTTCTGAATATATTTTACCCCTTTTATACCGCGTAAAGTTTCTTCGTAGCTTTCTTCTACACCTTGCTTTCCAATTAAATCACCACTGTTGTAGTATGGATTCTTTGCAATTTGTTTTTCATTTACTTGAGTAATAAAGCCAAATATATTTGCTCCATAATCTACTTCATAATCACGTAAAGATCTTTTTTGGAAATAGAAGCCTTCATATTTTCTAATTTTTTCCTGAAAAGCGGCAAACTCATTTTTATTCAGTTGAGATAAAAACACAGAAGGAAGCCTTGGACTATATACCTTTGCTTTTTCAATACGTTTGTGGTATTCTTCTTCAGTAATGTTTAGAAGAGCACAGAACTCGGCAATATTAAGATCTTTTTTTATTTCTCTAGGAATAACCATAATATCGTAAGAAGCCTGATTTGCAACAAGAAGCTTTCCGTTACGATCATAGATATAACCCCTCTCAGGATAGTCATAAACCTTTTTTATCGCATTATTTTCCGATTTCAGTTTAAAAGAATCATCAATAATCTGCAGGTAAAAAATCCTAATCACTAGCAAAGACGCTGCAATAATAATTATAGTGGGCAGCAGGACTTTTCTCATCGTTTATTGGGCTTAATAAGATAAATTATTATGATTGAAGTAATTATTGTAAATATCGAGCTAAACAAAATTCGGAGTAAAACATCCCAAATAAAATTAAATTGAAAAGCTTGAAGAATAAACAATACAGTATGATGCAATAGAACGGACACTAAAATAAATGAAAATCGCTCCGGAGTTAAAGATTCATTCAGTTTAATGGTTTGATATTCATAACTTAAACCAAAAGAAAATTTAAAAATATAAGGCCTGTAATACGCTAAAATAACGCAGGCAGTTGCATGTATTCCGCCAGAATTACAGAACATATCCATTACTAATCCTAAGAAAAAACTAGAAATAATCAATCCAGCTTTATTGCTGTTTACTGGATACAGGATAATATATAAGATGTACGGAAACGGACTTATATATCCTAAGAAATTCATATTGTTGAAAATAACAATCTGAATTGCCAGTAACATAATAAATCGAAAAATATTGACTAACAGAGCGCTATTCATTTTTTTCTTTGTTTTCTAAATTAATAAGTTCCTCTCTGTCCTTACTCTTGATAATATAGACGTGTCCTAAGTTTGTCATATCGTTAAATAACTTAACTTTTATAACATAAAAACTTGTTTGGGTTTCTTTGTAAATTGTTTCAACGGTTCCAATGTTGATTCCTTCAGGGAAAATTACAGATTGTCCTCCTGTTACAATTGTATCTCCTTTTCTAACTGAAGCTAATCTTGGAACGTCTCTTAGCTGTACAAATCCAGTACTTTTTCCATCCCATGTTAAAGAACCAAAATGATTTGATTTTTTTAACTTGGCATTAATCTGAGATTTCATGTTCAAAATACTCACAACAGTAGAATATCTAGGTGATGTATCGTCTACAATACCAACAATTCCTAAACTGTTTATTACTCCCATATCTGGTTTTACACCGTCATTGGATCCAGAATTTAAAGTAAGGAAGTTTTCGTGTGTGCTGTATGTGTTATGAATTACTTTTGATACAATAATATCAGCAGGTTTTACCCCTTTAATAGTATCTGGTAAAGGTAATTTGGCTGTGTCTTCTTTATTAAATAAAAGACTTTTTAATCTTGCGTTCTCAAGTACAAGTTCGTCGTTTTCAGCTCTTAAATTCATGTATTCATTAACACGATTGATTTTTTCATAAACACCTCCGCTTAAGAAATTTGCGGAACTGATTATTTTGCTTCTGTGGTAAGAGTGAGATTGAATCGTGAGTCCTAACGATATACCTAAAAGCAGCAAAAACAGCAATCGATTACTGTTTCTTATAATGAAATTAAATATTTGCTGCATTTCTTGTCTGGTTATTTTGTTTCAGGATATGCTTAAAGGTTTCAGTTTTTATAAGGGTCAAATAGTAATAATTTGACCCTTATAAAAGTAAATTGATTTTTATTTTTAGATCTTATTTAATTAAGATGCTTTTAAATTTAGCAATGTTTTTAAGGGCCATTCCTGTACCGCGAACAACAGCTCTTAAAGGATCTTCGGCAATGTAAACAGGTAAATCTGTTTTTTGAGAAATACGTTTGTCAAGACCTCTCAACATAGATCCACCACCAGCCAAATAGATACCAGTGTTGTAGATATCTGCTGCTAATTCAGGAGGAGTCTGAGATAATGTTTCCATTACCGCATCTTCAATACGCTGAATAGATTTGTCTAAAGCTTTTGCAATTTCACGGTAAGAAACATCTACTTGCTTTGGTTTACCCGTAAGCAAATCTCTACCTTGAACTGACATATCTTCTGGCGGACCATCTAAATCTTCGATTGCCGCTCCAATTTGAATTTTAATTTTTTCAGCAGTACTTTCTCCAACAAATAAGTTGTGCTGTGTACGCATGTAATAAACGATATCATTTGTGAAAACGTCACCTGCAATTTTTACAGATTTATCACAAACAATTCCGCCTAAAGCGATAACCGCAATTTCTGTTGTACCACCTCCAATATCCACAATCATGTTTCCTTTTGGTTGCATAATGTCAATACCAATACCAATTGCCGCTGCCATTGGCTCATGAATCAAATAAACTTCTTTTCCGTTTACTCTCTCACAAGATTCCTTCACCGCTCTCATCTCCACTTCAGTAATACCAGAAGGAATACATACAACCATACGTAAAGCTGGAGTAAACATTCTTTTTTTCAATGCAGGAATACTTTTAATGAACATATTGATCATTTTTTCCGAAGCATCAAAATCAGCGATTACACCATCTTTCAAAGGCCTTATAGTTTTGATGTTTTCATGTGTTTTACCTTGCATCATATTGGCTTCCTTACCAACAGCAATGATTTTGCCTGATACTCTATCACGTGCAACGATAGATGGACTATCAATGACAACTTTATCATTATGAATGATTAAAGTGTTTGCGGTTCCAAGGTCTATCGCAATATCCTCGGTCATGAAATCAAAAAATCCCATAAGTTTTTTAGGGGTTTAAAATGTTATAAATTATTTATCGAACAAAGTTAAACAAATTAATGTTTAAAATGACGAGTTCCTGTAAATACCATTGCAAGATTATTTTCGTTGCAATAATTTATACTTAATTCGTCTTTAATCGAACCTCCTGGCTGAATTACAGCAGTTATTCCTGCTTTTTTAGCTAATTCTACACAATCCGGAAATGGGAAAAATGCGTCGCTAGCCATCGAAGCTCCATTTAAATCAAATCCAAAAGCTTTTGCTTTGTCAACAGCTTGAATTAAAGCGTCAACTCTTGAAGTCTGACCTGTACCTGATGAAATCAATGTTCCGTTTTTAGCAAATACAATAGTGTTCGATTTTGTATTCTTGCAGATTTTAGAAGCAAAGATCAAATCTTCGATCTCTTGAGCAGTAGGTTCTGTAATTGTAACGGTTTTTAAATGCTCTTTATTATCCGTAATATTATTTCTGTCCTGAATTAACAAACCATTAAGACAAGTTCTTACTTGACGAGCTGGTAATTCAACTTCATTTTGAACTAATATAATTCTGTTTTTCTTTTCTTGCAATACAGTAACAGCCTCATCATCATAAGCTGGAGCGATTACTACTTCGCAGAATAATTTGTTGATTTCTTGTGCTGTTTCTAAATCAATTTTAGTATTAGAAATTAACACTCCTCCAAAAGCTGAAGTAGGATCACAAGCTAAAGCAGCCAAATAAGCCTCGCTGATTGTTTTTCTTGAAGCCAATCCGCAAGCATTATTGTGTTTTAAAATCGCGAATGTTGGTCCATCAGTTTTAAACTCAGCAATTAAATTAACTGCAGCATCAACATCTAGTAAGTTGTTGTATGATAATTCTTTTCCGTGAAGTTTTTTGAACATTGCATCAAAATCTCCAAAGAAGAATCCTTTTTGGTGAGGATTTTCACCGTATCTTAAAACTTGACCGTTTGCAATACTTTCTTTGTAAATAGTCTCGTCTGTATTGAAATAATTAAAAATAGCTCCATCGTAGTGAGATGAAACGTGGAATGCTTTAGTAGCCAACAATCTTCTGTTCTCCAAAGTTGTTGCTCCATCTTGTTCTGTAATCAAATCTAAAAGCAAGCTGTATTCGTTTACAGAAGCCACAATTACAGTGTCTTTGAAATTTTTCGCTCCAGCACGAATTAATGAAATTCCGCCAATATCGATTTTTTCAATAATATCTTGTTCGCTTGCTCCAGAAGCAACTGTTTTTTCGAAAGGATATAAATCAACAATTACCAAATCAATCTGAGGAATGTTAAATTCCTTCATTTGCTGAACATCGCTTTCATTATCCTGTCGATTTAAAATACCGCCAAAAATTTTTGGGTGTAAAGTTTTTACTCTTCCTCCAAGAATTTCAGGGAAAGAAGTGATATCTTCAACAGGAACTACTGGAATGCCAAGGTTTTTGATGAAATCTTCAGTTCCACCAGTTGAATAAAGTGTTACATTTTGTTCGTGTAATTTTCTAACAATTGGTTCTAATCCATCTTTAGAAAAAACAGAAATTAATGCCGATTGTATTTTTTTTGTTGTGCTCATTGTGTAGTTATGATTTTGAGACTGCAAAAGTAGTTTTTTTATATATTATATTAAAAAAAATTAGTGTAACAAAATGCTAAAAAAATCTACTGATGAGTAAGTTAACTTTTATTAGGTTATTGAATTTAAATTATTGAATTTTACTTTATTGAAAAATACAAAAATATGATCGTTTATCTGAGATTATTAAAGGAAAGTCTGAGCTTTGCCATCAATGCTTTGCGAAATAATAAATT
>NZ_DHEI01000064.1:14176-20493 GCF_002399805.1 Flavobacterium sp. UBA4854 | reverse complement strand
GACTCTTTAGACAAAAAAATCTCAAAAGATTTGAGCAGTTTAGATAAAAATACAATTTATTTAATGAAATATTGCTTTGGACCGTCTGAAATTCCACAATGGAAGAGAGAGCAGTTTCCAAATGTGAAATATGACGAGTACATTGGATTGAAAAACTCAATGAATAATACTGATCAAGTAGCATATCAGCTTTTTGTAAATAGAGAAAGTTTAAAATATGATTCTAAAACAGTCAGCGATGTAAATATTATTCCGTCGTCAAGCGAAATGGTCGATATTGACGGATTGAGTTTTGATAAAGGAAGATTTTACAATGAATCTGAATCTAATTCGGGAACACCTGTTATTGTTCTAGGATATGATATAGCTGATGGACTTTTTGGTTCTAGCGATCCAATAGGGAAAAATATTCGCTTATACGGACAACGATTTACTGTAATTGGCGTAATGGCTAAACAAGGAGCGGGTTTTTTTGGAGATAGTAATGATACTTCGGTTTATCTTCCAGCAAATTTCTTAAGAAGAATGTATGGAGATAGCGATTCTATGACGCCGGTAATTGTTTTAAAACCCGTAAAAGGCGTAGACATGGATGCTTATAAAGCGGAAATAGCTCAAAAACTTAGAGCAATACGCGGAATGAAAGCAGGAGAAATGGATAATTTCTTTATTAATGTACTTTCTGGATTTACCGATTTTATTGATGGAATTTTAGGTCAGATGAATTTTGTAGGCTGGATCATTAGCGGATTTTCTCTTCTGGTTGGCGGTTTCGGAATTGCAAATATTATGTTTGTTTCGGTTAAAGAAAGAACCAATCTTATCGGAATTCAGAAATCTCTAGGAGCAAAAAATAAATTTATCTTATTCCAGTTTTTATTTGAAGCCGTTATTTTGTCTGTTATTGGCGGAATAATTGGTCTTTTGATGGTTTGGGGAATTGCTTTTGCTCTAACAAAACTGCTAGATTTTGAATTTGTTTTAAGTTTAGGAAATATTCTTTTAGGTACAGGTTTGGCTGCTTTTATTGGTCTAGTTTCTGGGATTCTTCCTGCGATTTCGGCAGCAAAGTTAGATCCTGTAGAAGCTATTCGAACGGGAATGTAAAATATTGTTTTTGTGTTATTTAATTGTAAATTTTGTTGAGTGAGAATAATTAGATACATTTGATAGGCAACAAATTAAAACACAAGATAAATGAGCTTTAATCTTAAATCTGTTGATACTGTTGAGTCGATTTCTAAGGAAGATTTTAAAAAGAATTACCTAGATAAAAGAAAACCTTTAATCATAAAAGGGCTGACAAAAGATTGGCCAGCAAGAGAAAAATGGTCAACAGAGTATTTCAAGCAGATTGCTGGAGATATAGAGGTTAAACTTGTGGATAATTCAAAGGCAGATCCAAAAAAAGTAATCAATGCTTCGATTGCGAGTATGAAATTTGGGGAATATCTGGATTTGATAAAACGTGAACCAACACAATTGCGTATTTTTTTCTTCAATCTTTTCAAGCACAGACCCGAATTAATTGATGATGTAAAAGTTCCCAAAGAATTAATGGGCGGTTTTATAGAAAGCATGCCTGCTATGTTTTTTGGCGGTTCTAAGGCAATTACTTTTCTGCATTATGATATCGATTTGCCACATCTTTTTCATACTCATTTCGGTGGAAGAAAGCATATTATCTTATTTGATAACAAATGGAAAAAAAGGCTTTATTGTCTTCCAAATACAACTTACGCATTAGAAGATTATGATGTTGCCAATCCTGATTTTGAAAAATTTCCTGCCTTGAAAGGAGTGGAAGGTTATGAGGTTTTTCTGGAACACGGTGATACTTTATTCATGCCAACAGGAATGTGGCACTGGATGCGTTATATTGACGGTTCTTTTTCTCTTACGCTTCGAGCTTGGGATCAATCTGTTTCTCGAAAAATTGCCAGTGTTTGGAGTTTGTTTATGCACGGTGCAGTTGATAGTGCTATTAAAGTTGTTTTTAGAGAACGTTATGCAATTTGGCGCGAAAAATTAGTCTTTAAAATCGCTGAGAAAGAACTGAAAAAAGATTTGAAGAAAGCGAGCTAATTTATTTTGTTGTCTTTTCTAGTTTTGGTTTTATGAAAGGAAGTGTAATTCTGTTCTGATCCCATTTAATGTTTTCTGACTTATAGGTTTCATTTCGTTTCTTATACTTCAAAACAGTGTCCTCTTCTTGAGTTGTTTTTCTTATGAAAAAACTAATGTTTTTTTTATTTAAAAAGTTAAAAAGCAATTCATTTTTTATCGTGTCATTTTGTGAAGCAATAATTAATATTCCTTTATGTTCTTTTTTAGTTGTAAAATCATCTGAAAGAAAATTAGCAAGGTCTGCTTGCGAGATTTTTACCAAATCGTTTGGCTTTAAATTTATCAAATGTGGAATTGTATCGCTTTTTAGCGTTGTTCCACATCCATGTCTCATGAAATCTTTTTTGTAATAATAAAATTCTCTTTTTTTATCAATTATTAATTGGCTTTCTGAATAAAAGCCTTTTGGAGGAGGGGGAGTGTTAGGGTTGTTTTTTTGTAGTGAATCGTAATAGTTTTTTAGTTTTCTATCTTCATAAGAAATAATATAAGGTTTGCTCTTTACAACCGTTTTTTCTTTTTTCTTTTCACAATTCAAAAAGAGAAAACAAATTATAAAACCAATAAAAATTCTAGCCATAAAGAATAAGATTTAAAATAAAGATATAAAAAAATCTCAAGAAGCAATTCCTTGAGATTTTGTATGTTTTAGAAAGATTATTTCTCTTTTAATAATTTTTCTAAATACTCATTTTTTTCTTTTTCTGCTTGAAGCATACGTTCGTAAAGTTCTACTACTTTATCTAATGGATTAAATGTGCAATGAGTTGGATTGAACATTCCGTTTATTCCAGTACTTGTGCTGTTGTCATAATAACTATTGAAATAATTTATCATATTTTCTTCAGTAAAGTTTTTAATTGCTTCGACACTTACACCAAGAGCTTTTGCAACTTCTACAAGTCTTTCTTCTTCTATAGTTTCGCTGTTCTCTATTGTAGATACAGTTTGTTGACTTATTCCTAAAGCTTGTGCCAACGCTTCTTGTTTCATATCTTTAAGTTCGCGAATACGGCTTATTTGTCGTCCTATGTGTTTTGGTTTTGTTGCTGTGCTCATAATTCAAAGATATTTATATTACTTTAGAAAAAATAGATTTCTGTAAAAAACAGGTTTGCATTAGTATGATACGCTATTATCATTTATGCAAAAACAAAAATACAATTTTTCAGACAAGTTATTAATTGTACTTATAAAACTTATATGGTTTAAAAACAAAAAATCCCAAGAAGCAATTTTCTTGGGATTTCTATTTTAAGTAGTTTTAAAACTATCTAATATCATTGTTTTGAATCAAATCGATATATAAGTTAATCTTATCTTTCAATTCTTTTCTTGGCGTGATAAAGTCTAAGAAACCGTGCTCTAATAAGAACTCAGCAGTTTGGAAACCTTCTGGCAAATCTTTTCCTGTAGTATCGCGAACAACACGAGGACCAGCAAAACCAATCAAAGCGCCTGGTTCAGAGATATTGATGTCTCCTAACATTGCGTAAGATGCAGTTGTTCCTCCAGTTGTTGGATCTGTACAAAGAGAGATGTAAGGTAATTTAGCTTCAGCTAATTGAGCCAGTTTTACAGAAGTTTTTGCTAATTGCATTAAAGAATAAGCAGCTTCCATCATACGAGCCCCACCAGATTTAGAAATCATTACAAAAGGAAGTTTGTTTTTGATAGCGTGATCAATACCTCTTGCGATTTTCTCACCAACAACCGCTCCCATAGATCCACCGATAAAAGCGAAATCCATACAGCAGATTACAAGTTCTCTTCCTTTAGATTTTCCTACTCCCGTACGTACAGCGTCTTTTAAGTGAGTTTTTTCCATTACGTCTTTCAATCTGTCTGCATATTTCTTTGTGTCAACAAAGTGCAAAGGATCTTTAGAAGTCATGTTTTTGTCTAACTCAACAAATTCGTTGTTGTCGAATAAAATTTCAAAATAGGTTGCGCTTCCAATTCGAACGTGAAAATCATCTTCAGGGCTTACGAATAAATTTCTCGCTAATTCGTCAGCATCAATAATTTTTCCAGTAGGAGATTTGTACCACAATCCTTTCGGAACGTCCATCTTGTCTTCTGTCGCGGTCGTAATCCCTTTTTCTTGTCTTTTAAACCAAGCCATTTTTTTAATTTTAGAATGTAGATTTAGATTTTAGATTTTTAATCTGATTCAGAAATTAGATTTCAGGCTTTTAGAAGTCTGAAATCTAAAATCAGAAATCTAAAATTTAAAGCGTGTTTACGTTATTTAAATCAGCAAAAGCTTGTTCCAATCTTGCGTTGAATGTAACTTCACTTTCACGTACCCATCTTCTTGGGTCATAATATTTTTTGTTTGGAGCATCTGGACCTTCTGGGTTTCCAATTTGAGATTTCAAATAGTCAAGGTTTTTAACCATGTAATCACGGATTCCTTCAGTGTATGCAAATTGTAAATCTGTATCGATGTTCATTTTGATAACTCCGTAGCTAATTCCTTCTCTGATTTCTTCAAGTGTAGAACCTGAACCTCCGTGGAATACGAAATCAACTGGATTGTGTCCTGTGTTGAATTTGTTTTGTACGAAATCTTGAGAATTTTTTAAGATTTTTGGAGTTAATTTTACGTTTCCTGGTTTGTAAACACCGTGAACGTTTCCGAAAGCAGCAGCAATTGTAAATTTAGGGCTTACTTTAGATAATTCTTCGTAAGCGTAAGCTACTTCTTCTGGTTGAGTATATAATTTTGAGCTGTCAACATCAGAGTTATCAACACCATCTTCTTCACCACCTGTAATACCAAGCTCGATTTCTAGTGTCATACCCATTTTGCTCATTCTAGCTAAGTATTCTTTACAGATTTCGATGTTTTCTTCGATTGGTTCTTCAGATAAATCGATCATGTGAGAGCTGAATAATGGTTTTCCTGTTTCTGCGAAATGTTTTTCAGAAGCATCTAATAAACCATCAATCCAAGGTAAAAGTTTTTTTGCACAGTGGTCAGTGTGTAAGATTACAGTTGCACCGTAAGCTTCTGCCAAAGTATGAATATGTTTTGCTCCTGCGATTCCTCCCGCGATTGCTGCTTTTTCACCTGCATTTGATAATCCTTTTCCAGCGTTGAATTGAGCTCCTCCGTTAGAAAATTGAATGATAACTGGCGCGTTTAGTTTCGCTGCAGTTTCAAGAACTCCATTAATTGTGCTAGATCCAGTAACGTTTACTGCTGGAAGAGCAAAACCCTTCTCTTTCGCATAATTAAAGATCTCTTGTACTTGATCTCCTGTAGCTACTCCTGGTTTAATGTTATGTGCCATTGTAATTTTTTTTATAGTTGTTTTTAGTTTTTAGGTTGCAAAAATAAGAATTAATTAGCATTAGAACGGATAATTTATACCAAAATTTAAAACCGAGTGTCCAAAATTGTATTCTTTAAACCATCGATCTCCCTTCTCATGCGCCGGATTATAAGTCTTAAAGCCTAAATCTAAACGAATAACAAAAAAGCTTAAATCGTATCTTAAACCAAATCCTGTACCCAAAGCAATTTCTTCTAAATCGTTTAAGTTGTCAAATTTTGCTTTAGAATCTGTAACATTATCGAGGACATTCCAGATATTTCCGGCATCTGCAAACAATGCTCCCTTTACATCTCCAAAAAGTTTGAAACGAAATTCGGCACTTGCTGCAAGTTTCATATTGGCCTCATTAAAGTCGTTTACAGCATTTGTGCTTCCTGGTCCTAAAGCATAAGGTTGCCAAGCACGATTATCATTAGAACCCCCACCATAATAACTTCGTGAAAACGGAATATAATTTGAGTTTCCAAACGGAATAGCAATTCCAAAGAAGCTTCTAACGGCTAAAACTTTTTCTTTTCCAAAATCCCAGTGCTTGATATAATCAAACTCTGTTTTAACATATTCTGAATATTCTAGGTTGAAAATCTCATAGTTTCCTTTCGAATTTTTTTGAAGATTTCCAATTTCAGAAACCAGAGTTAATAAAGTTCCAGCTGATTCTATTTTTGTTCTAAATTGATAGAAGTTATTATCTGCTAAATCTTTTTTAGTTGTTTTAGTAAAAGAAAAACTTGTTGCTAGAATGAAATCATTTTCAGTCAAACGAATTCGTCTTTCTTCTATACTTGAAACTTCTTGGTATTGTGCGTCACTTGGTGTTAAAGCAGTTTTATTTGTTAAAACATC
>NZ_DHEI01000064.1:0-13994 GCF_002399805.1 Flavobacterium sp. UBA4854 | reverse complement strand
AGGGTTGACATTGTAGTCTTTTCCAATACCGTTCAAATCATCATAAGAAGATGTATATACATTAAAGTAATTCCCTGGATTTAAGTTTCGAACAAACTGCGCGTTCAATAATTCTAGTTTTGCAGTATTATGACGTTTTGGGCTCCAATTATATGAGATACCTCCTGTGAAGTTTTCTTTATCCAAACCTATATTTCTCTGTTTGGAAAAACCAGATGATATAGAGGTATACGGAATCATACTTTTCGGAATAATTTTCTCGGTTCCAAAAGGCAGTAAAATTCTCGGAAAATTCAATTTCATATCCAAACCATATTCCGAAACGTTAAAGAAATTATTGTTCGGATTAGCCATGTCTCTAGATGAACCAATATTTAAACGAGCTGAAATTTCAAGGGTCTCTGCTCGATTAAATACATTTCGAATCGTTTCAGAAACACTGGCTCCAATTCCGAAATCTTGAATATTAGAGTGTGTTACGTCAAGAGTAGTTCCAAAACTGTATTTTTTTCTCGGAGTCAAATAAACATTAGCAATAAGAGATTGTGCTGTAGAATCTCTCTTGTCTACTTCGTACTGAATAGAAGGATAGTTGAAAATCCTTAAATTGTTTAAAGAACGAGAAGAAAGAGTTGTTCTAAAATCGGCAAACGTACTTCCTTTTGTAATAAAAATAGCATCAGTAATGGCGCGCGGTCTATATTTTAATCCTTTATAACTGTAAAGGTTAAAGTTGTTGTAACTTACGCTATCTGTTGGTTTTTTCTTAGCATTGGCTGCAGAATAATCGGTGTAGATATTTACATCACTAATCTTATATAATTTAAAAGGTTCGGTACGGCTTGAATCTTTTTCCTGAATATTATTGTTATTAATAATTAAGGTGACATCGGCTTTTGCTTTTTTGCCAATCGTGTCAATGTCAAAAGTTACATAAGTAGGCTGAAAATAATAAGCTCCGTGATTTCTAAAGTAAGTTGTAATACGGTTTTTCTCTTCTTCAAAATCTGTAGTTTTGTATTGATTTCCAGATTTTAATAAAGAAGGCTCATTATTAGTTCTATATAATGAGTCTAGTGCAGGAGTCATTATTTTGGTTCTAATAGTATCCAATTTATAAGCAGGTCCTGTTGTAATATTGTAATTAATCGCGGCTCTTTTTATGCCAACAGTATCAATTGTATAGCCTGTTTGAACATTGAAAAAACCATTGTTGAAATAGTAGTATTTTAAACGTAATAATGATTTTTTGGTTTTTGAAGTGTCAATTATTACAGGTGGTTCGCCAGTGTTTTTTAGAAATTCATGAATTCCTTTATAATAAAAAGATTGCCCAAGACGATCTACTTGTTTTGCAGAAAAAATTTTAGACATACGCTCATACTTTCCAGGATTGTTTTTAAATTTTGCCTGATAAGTAGAATCTGGATTTAAATTGGCTAAATTGTATAAATTTAATCGAAGCTTATAACCTAATAATTTACCATTTGGTTTTTGGTACATTTGGTTTGAAGCTGTTTCGTCATTTGTAGATTTTCCGTTAACTAGAATATTATTTTTTACAAGAAGGTTTTTTCCATCGGGAACTCTTTTTACGGCATTACAAGCGCAAATTAATATTGCAATTAGAAGAAATGCTATTATTTTTGTGGAATTATTTTTCAAGTGTTTTTTAATATTTAATTCAAAAGTACATTATTTTATGGTTAGTAAAAACCAAATAAAGCTTATCTCTAGTTTGCATCAAAAAAAGCAGCGTTTTGCCAATCAATTATTCTTTGCTGAAGGAGTAAAAGTAATTCAAGAATTGCTGCAATCCAATTTTGAATTAGAACATTTATACACCACATTGAATGATTTTGAAACGGTTCAAGCTTCAAAACGAACTCTTATTAATGAACAAGAACTGAAAAAAATAAGTGCTTTGTCGACTCCAAATTCTTGTTTGGCGGTTTTTAAAATTCCAGCCGAAAAGAAGATAATCGATTCAGGCTTGATTTTGGCGCTAGACGATATTAGAGACCCAGGAAATCTAGGAACTATTTTGCGTCTATGCGATTGGTTTGGTATTAAGCAGATTGTCTGTTCTAAAGAAACGGTAGATATTTATAACCCGAAAGTCGTACAAGCTACAATGGGGTCAATTACCAGAGTAAATGTAAGCTATGTTGATTTAAAACTTTTTCTTGCTCAAACTAAACTGCCAGTTTTTGGAACTTTTATGGACGGAGAAAATATTTATCAATCCCAATTGCCTCAAGAAGGAATCATTATTATGGGTAATGAAGCCAACGGAATTTCTGGAGAAATTGAAAAAATAGTAACTAATCGTCTAACAATTCCTAGATTTGGAGAGCTTCAAAAAACGGAAAGTTTAAATGTAGCTACTGCAACAGCAATTATTCTTAGTGAATTTAAACGAAATAGTTGATATTTTGTTTTAATGAAAAGTGAAATTTATTAAAATAGCTCTAGATTTCATCGAATCGATATTTCCAGTCCAAGGGCTGTCTGGAGTTTTATCTCTAATAAGTTCATCTGTTATGCCGAACATTCCTCTAACAGAAGGAGAAAAAATAAAGTATTCGGTAAAAATATCAATCCCTAAACCTAACTCGTAAGCAGCAGTCCATTGTTTTACTCTGAATTTCTGTTCAAAATTATCGTCTTGAGATTTGGCATTGCTAGATAAATTTAAAGTTGTAGACATACCGCCAACTAAATACGGACGTATATTTCCTGTACGCAAGGCAGAAAATTTCAATAATAAAGGGAAGTGAATATAAGTACTATTTACTTCTCTTAAATAATCGCTCTCTTTGTTGCTTATTCCAGGAAAATATAAATCTCGTTTAGTATAATATAAACCAGGTTCAAAACGCAGGTTGATATATTCTTGCAGTCTTAAATCGGCTACAACACCAACATTAAAACCAGTAGTTTTTTTAACCTGAATATCTTGCTGTACAGGAGTTTTGTAGTCAAATTTAAAGTCGAAACTATTAAAACCAAGATAATAGCCAAAGTAGATGCGCTGCTTTTGCCAGTTTTCAAGATTAATGATAGGATCTTTACTAAACATATTTTTAGCAAATTGAGAATGTCCTTTTGTCGTTAAGACCAATAAAAATAAGATTACAACTTTTTTCATACTATTTTTTAGATGCAGAATAAATTGTTGCGACACCAAAAGTTTGGGGCATTGCCACAACATCTATAAACCCAGTTTTTCTTAAAATATTGTTTAAGGCTTCACCATAAGGAAAAGCTGCCGCCGATTCGGATAAATAACCATAGGCATCATTATCTTTAGAAAATAATTTTCCGATTAGAGGAAGTATATTTTTACTGTAAAAATTATAACCTTGTTTATAAGGGAATTTATTTGGAACAGAAGTTTCTAATATAACAAATACTCCGTTTGGTTTTAAAACTCTTAAAATTTCTGCAAAACCTTTTTCTAAGTTTTCAAAATTTCTCACACCAAAGCCAACAGTAATAGCATCAAAATAATTGTCTTCAAATGGCATGTTTTCAGAATCGCCCAAAACTAGTTCAATAACATTAGAAAGCTTTTTTTCTTCAACTTTCTTTTTTCCAACTTCCAGCATTCCGGCAGAAATATCCAGACCAACAATTTTTTCAGCATTAGTTTGTGCCATCAAAATTGCTAAATCGCCAGTTCCTGTTGCAATATCCAAAATGACTTTTGGTTTTTTGTCTGATACGATCTTTAATACTTTTTTGCGCCATTTAACATCAATTCCAAATGAAATTACACGATTCAAATTATCGTAATTCCCAGAAATGGTATCAAACATTTGGGTTACTTGCTCTTTTTTACCTAAGGTAGAGTCTTTATACGGAGTTACTTTTTCAGACATTTTTTTTATTTAGGCAAATATAAACAATCTAGTTTAACTGTAATTGAGTTTTTTAATTTGTAAAATAAATGTTTTGAAGAGTTTGTTTTAGAACAGATTTACAGGCTGTTTTGGCATCCCTAAATTTAGGGATTTTGCCAAAATCCCTAAAACGCGGTATTGTACAATCACGGTATTATGAGCAACTTTGTTCAAGTAAAAATGATTAAAGTTTAATGATTGATAAAGTCGCTATAACTTAAGCAAGTGGTTACTTTTTTGCGCTGGTAATTCATTTGTTCTTGAAAGAGTTTGTAAAGTATTGTTCTTGGGGGGAAATACTATATTTAAGTGCAAAGTACGTTCTTAGGATTAAATTTGTTTTTGGAAATTTTAATTTTCTGCCTTTAATATCTTAGTGGTATTTGTTATTAAAGGCGTTTGGGATTTAGGTCCCAATAACATTAAATGTTATTCAGTTTTACAAATGTTTCTCGACATTTGTGATTTTTTTTAAACAAAATTTTTCTTGAGCGAGTTAGGCTTCAAAATCAATTATTTAAAAACATCCTCCCTTAAAAGAGGATGTTTTTTATTTATTTTCTAATGTAAGTTTCATAGGTGTAATCATAAAGATGCTTTTCATCTTTATAATTTTCTTCAGATTCGACCAAAATCCATTCATTTTTATTGATTTTCGGAAAAAAAGCATCTGCATCAAACGAATGATGAACTTTTGTTAATTCAATAATATCGGTAAACGGAAGAGCAAGATTATAAATTTCTCCACCGCCAATAACATAACTATCATCATTTTCAGGACATAGCGCAATTGCCTTTTCAATGCTGTCTACTACAATACATCCTTCTGGGTTATAATTTTCTTGACGCGAAATTACAACATGAACGCGATTTGGCAATGGTTTTGGGAAGCTTTCAAAAGTCTTTCTTCCCATTATGATATGATGACCAGTAGTAAGCGATTTAAATCTTTTAAAATCATTTGGCAAATGCCATACTAATTCGTTGTTTTTTCCAAGCGCATTATTTTCGGCTGCAGCCGCTATCATTATAATCATGGTATGCTTAACTAAATTTTATTTTCATTCTCTTCATTAATAGAAGATTCTAGCTGACTGATTCTTTTTTGCTGTAAAGCAACTAATCGGTCAATTTGTTCTCTTTCCCATTTTTTATTCATAAAACGGTCCGTTATATATACCTTTATAAAATGTAGAATAAAAAGGAAAAGCCAAATTGTAATACCCCAGATACACCAATTTTGAGTTGTGCCCTCTCCAAATCCAAAAAATTTATTGGCAATAAATAAAAATAAACTTCCAAGCAAGAAAAGAACAAAATGAAAATATAAAACCTTTTTCTGTCTTAATCGGCGTCTAGCGTATTCGTATTGTTCGTGTACTTCTTTTTCCATAAGATAAAAATGAGATTATAAAGTTAAAATTTATTTTCGAAAGTCAATATTTTGAATATGGAATATTTGCCTTTTGCGGATATAAGAATTTGAAAAACAAAATTTTAACCACTTTAAATTGCAGATAAAGCGAAAATATTAAGCTGTTTTTGGTATTATCATAAATCGCTTCTGAAGGTAGTTAGTGTTTCATTGAATTTAATTAATTTTAGATGTATAAATCTAAAAACGAAATAGTTATGTCTTTAAAGAAACAATTTGTGAAAACGAAACCTGTATGTAAAGTGACGTTTTCAATAGATGCTAAAGATGCAAATTCGGCAGCTGTTGTTGGAGATTTCAATAATTGGAATGCTGAAGAAGGAACTTTGAGTAAATTGAAAAACGGAACTTTTAAAGCAACTTATGACTTGGTTAAAGATGCTATTTATGAATTTAAGTATCTGATAGACGGAAATTATGTAAATGATCCTGAAGCCGATTCTTATAAATGGAATGATTACGCTGGAAGTGAAAACAGTGTTTTAGTTGTATAAAAAAATCCGCTATTAAAGCGGATTTTTGTTTTTTATACTGCAACACTTCCTTTAATTGCAGGGTGTGGATCGTAATCTACAAGTGTGAAATCATTAAAATCAAAATCAAAAATGTTTTTAATCTCAGGATTTAAAATCATTTTTGGTAATGGTTTTGGTTCACGCGTTAATTGCAGTTCCAATTGTTCAAAATGATTACTGTAAATATGTGCGTCGCCAAATGTGTGAATAAATTCGCCTGGTTCTAAGTCGCATACTTGTGCGATCATCATAGTTAGCAATGCATAAGAAGCAATGTTAAAAGGAACTCCTAAAAAGATATCGGCACTTCGCTGATACAATTGGCAAGAAAGTTTTCCTTTTGTTTCTCCCTTTTCAGGATCTGGACTTGCCACATAAAATTGGAAAAAAGCATGGCAAGGAGGTAATGCTGCTTTGTTGTTAGCAACATTCTCTTCAAAGGACTTTTTAGTATCTGGCAAAACCGATGGATTCCATGCAGAAACCAGCATTCTTCGGCTATTCGGATTTGTCTTTAATTCTTTAATTAATTCAGAAATCTGATCAATTTCTTCACTGTTCCAATTACGCCATTGGTGGCCATAAACAGGTCCTAAATCGCCATTAGAATCTGCCCATTCATCCCAAATTTTAACTCCATTTTCTTGAAGGTATTTTACGTTTGTATCGCCTTTTAAAAACCAAAGCAATTCGTAAATGATCGATTTTAAATGAAGTTTTTTTGTTGTAACCATTGGGAAGCCCTCACTTAAATCAAAACGCATTTGGTAACCAAAAACACTTTTTGTTCCAGTTCCAGTTCGGTCTCCTTTTTGATTGCCGTTTTCTAAAACGTGTTTTACTAAATCTAAGTATTGCTTCATCTTTGTTTAATCGTTTAATCGTGGATCTGTTTAATTGTAAATTTGTTTAGTCGATTTAACGAATAAACGGTTTAACGAATAAACATCAAAATTTATCTTCTAGAGATTTCGTCTCTAATTTTTGCTGCTTTTTCGTAGTCTTCCTGAGAAACAGCCTGATCTAAAAGTTCGTTCAATTCTTGTAAAGAATGTTTTGCGTAAACGTCTCCAGATTGGTTGCTTTCTTCTTCATGTCCAAAAGTTTCAGGGTTTGAAAGGACATCATCAATTTCTTGAGCGCCAGAATCTGTTTCGGCAGTATTCGATTTTAGATAAATTCCTGCTTTGTCTAAAATGTTTTTGTAAGTAAAAATAGGAGCATTGAAACGTAATGCTAAGGCAATAGCATCAGAGGTTCTAGCATCTATAATCTCTTCGATTTTATCTCTTTCGCAGATTAAGCTAGAATAAAAAACGCCATCAACTAATTTGTGGATAATGACTTGTTTTACTACAATGTCAAATCTTTCAGCAAAATTCTTGAATAAATCATGTGTTAATGGACGTGGCGGTTTTATTTCTTTTTCTAAAGCAATAGCGATTGACTGGGCTTCAAAAGCACCAATAACAATAGGTAATTTTCTTTCGCCATCCACTTCATTCAAAATTAAGGCATAAGCGCCATTTTGAGTTTGACTGTATGAAATTCCTTTTATGGATAATTTTACTAGACTCATATATGTTTGTAAAAAAGGTACTTAGCACCTTATTTTAATACTGTTTTGGTTTAAAAAATAAAGCTGCAATTTTAATCAAAAAATATGGAACAAAAAAGCTGCCTATAAACAAAGATACAACATCTTGTTTTTAGGCAGCAATATTTTTAAAGAGAATTCTTTGTATTAAGAATGCTGAGCTTTAAAAGCTTTTAATTTCTCTGTTAATTGTGGTACGATTTCAAAAGCATCCCCAACTACACCATAATCAGCCACTTTAAAGAAAGGAGCTTCAGGATCGTTATTGATAACTACTTTTACTTTAGAAGAGTTAATACCTGCAATGTGCTGGATAGCTCCAGAAATACCAATGGCAATATATAAGTTTGTTGCAACTGGTTTTCCTGTTTGTCCAACGTGCTCGCTGTGAGGTCTCCATCCTAAATCTGAAACTGGTTTAGAGCAAGCAGTTGCAGCACCAAGAACAGCAGCAAGATCTTCTACTAATCCCCAGTTTTCTGGACCTTTTAATCCACGTCCACCAGAAACTACGATATCCGCATCCGCGATAGAAACTTTTCCAGATACTTTTTCTACAGATTCTACTTTTACACCAAAGTCATTATCTCCAACAGTTGGGTTGAAATCTTCTGCTGTAGCCGCTCCTGCGCTTTCAAAAAGACCGTAAGAGTTTTTAGCTAAACCAAGAACTTTTACATCTGTACTGATTTCTGTAATATTGAAAGCTTTGTTTGAGAAAGCATTTCTTTTTACTTGAAAAGGAGAAGTGCTAATCTGGCAATCCAACCACATTTGAAGCGAAACCAGCATTTAAAGCTACCGCAACTAGTGGAGAAAGGTAAATACTGTCTGTTGTAGAAGAAAGTAAAACTAATTTTGTTCCTTCTTTTTCAGCTGCTTGTTTAATTACATCAGCATAAGCCTTTGCGTTAAAACCAGCTAGTTTATCGTTGTTTACTTTTAGAACTTTATCAACGCCGTATTTGCCTAATTCGCTTACATCGCTAATGTTTACAGTCAAAGCTGTAACAGTTGTACCTAATGATTCAGCTACTTTTTTAGCATATGAAGCTAATTCGAAAGCAACTTTTTTAAATTTTCCTTCTGCAGATTCTGCATATATTAATATTGACATAATTTTTTTTTGTTTAAAGTTTAAAGTTTAAGGTTTCAAGTTCATAAACTGAGACTGAAAACCCGAGACTGAAAACTGATTACTGAATACTAGATTACCTTCGCTTCGTTGTGTAATAAATTGATTAACTCATCTAAATTATCAGGAGAAACTAATTTCACTGCTGATTTTGGAGCTGGTTTTTCAAATTTCACTGCTTTTGTATTTACAGCTGCATCAACTGGCTCAAGGATAGTTAGAGCTTTAGTTCTTGCAGTCATAATTCCTCTCATGTTCGGAATACGTAAATCTTTTTCTTCAACAAGACCTTTTTGAGCTCCAATAATTAATGGAAGAGTAGTGCTTACAGTTTCTTTTCCACCGTCAATTTCACGAACTGCTTTTACGTTATTTCCGTCAACAGTTAAGCTTGTGCAAGAATTTAAGAAGTTAGAACCTAAAATTCCTGCGATCATTCCAGGAACCATTCCTCCGTTATAATCCAAAGATTCTTTTCCAGCTATTACAAGATCATAACCTCCGTTTTTAATAACTTCTGCTAATTGCTTAGCAACAAAAAATCCGTCGGTTGGATTTGCATTCACACGAATTGCTTCGTTTGCACCAATTGCTAATGCTTTACGCAAAGTTGGTTCAGTATCAGGACCTCCAACGTTTACAACCGTTACATTTGCACCTTGTTGCTCTTGAAACCAGATAGCGCGTGTAAGACCGAATTCGTCGTTAGGGTTAATTACATATTGTACTCCATTAGTGTCAAATTCTGAGTCACCGTTGGTAAAGTTGATTTTTGAAGTAGTATCAGGCACATGGCTGATGCAAACTAGTATTTTCATAAGTATATATTTTGAATTTATAATATGCTTTTACAAATTTAGAATTTAATTTGGAATAATTATACTATGCATGCATAATATTTTTTAAAACTATTACGATTTCGCAGATTGTTCAGTTTTGGATGATTTTCATCGGAATCTAAAAATAAAATAATACTCATTTTGTCTGATTGTTAGGAATTTTGCAATAACTGACAGTTGAGGAGCAGATTAATTTTTGTCTGAGAAATACTAATTTTTGGTTTTTTACGTTATGATGGATGAATTTGAAGAAAATAAGAATTAAACAAATGAATAAAAGTTTGTCTAAAAAATATTCTGGAATAGATTAAGTGTGAATTGTACGTTATTATATCGATTTCGTTAATATCACAATAAAGTTTAAAAAGTTAAAACCAGAGAACAGATAGAAGTTCATGCGATTTTAAATTCAATTTTTGCATTTAAGTTATTTAAAATATTTATTTTTGCTTTTCAGAAAATTCAACATACAATATAAAATATGAGAACAATACAATTTAGAGAGGCCATTTGTGAAGCAATGAGCGAAGAAATGCGTCGCGATGAATCCATATATTTAATGGGAGAAGAGGTTGCAGAATACAATGGAGCTTACAAAGCTTCTAAAGGAATGCTTGCTGAGTTTGGTGAAAAAAGAGTAATCGATACTCCAATTGCTGAGCTTGGATTTTCAGGAATTGCAGTAGGTTCTGCAATGAACGGAAACCGCCCTATTGTAGAATATATGACATTCAACTTCTGTTTAGTTGGTATTGATCAAATTATAAATAATGCTGCTAAAATGCGTCAAATGACAGGAGGACAGTTTAATGTGCCTATCGTTTTCCGCGGACCAACAGCTTCTGCTGGTCAATTAGGAGCTACTCACTCACAAGCTTTAGAAAACTGGTTTGCTAATACTCCAGGTCTTAAAGTTGTTGTTCCTTCAACTCCTTACGATGCAAAAGGACTTTTAAAATCAGCTATTCGTGATAACGATCCAGTTATTTTCATGGAATCTGAGCAAATGTACGGAGACAAAGGTGAAGTGCCAGACGGAGAATACACAATTCCTCTAGGTGTTGCTGATGTTAAACGTGAAGGAACAGATGTAACTATCGTTTCATTCGGAAAAATCATCAAAGAAGCTTTTATCGCTGCTGATGAATTAGCAAAAGAAGGTATTTCTTGTGAGATTATCGATTTAAGAACAGTTCGTCCAATGGATAAAGATGCTATCTTAAAATCGGTTAAAAAAACAAACCGTTTAGTAATTCTTGAAGAAGCTTGGCCAGTTGCCAGCCTTTCTTCTGAAATCTCTTATATCGTTCAAGAACAAGCATTCGACTTCCTTGATGCGCCAATTCAACGTATTACAACAGCAGATACTCCTGCACCGTATTCTCCAGTATTGCTTAAAGACTGGTTGCCAAATGCTGGTGATGTAGTAAAAGCAGTTAAAAAAGTATTATACAAATAATACAAATACAAAATACTCATAAAACTTCATCAGACAACTTGGATTGGTGAAGTTTTTTTTTACTTTATAATGAACAAATTAACTCTACTTCTCTTATATATTGTATTTGCATTTGCGAATGTTGTTACTGCACAAACCAAAGTGAGTGGAGTTGTTTTGGACAAATCGAATCAGCCAATACCTTTTGCAAATGTAGTTTTTAAAGGTTCTAATATTGGGATTGTTTCAAATGAAGACGGTCGTTTTTATTTAGAATCACCAAATACTTATACCGCACTTTTGGTTACTTCAGCAGGATTTTCAGATAAAGAAGTTCCTTTAGATAAAGCAGTTAATTATAATTTCAAAATTGTTTTGTTCGAAGAGCAAGTGCTTAACGAAGTTGTAATTTATACTGGAAAAACTTCTAAGAAGAATAATCCGGCATTGGATATTTTGAGAAAAATCTGGGAAAGAAAACGTAAAAACGGATTATACCTGTTTAATCAATATCAAATGCAGAAGTATGAAAAAGTGGAATTTGACATGAACACTATTGATAGTGCCTTCATGAAGAATAAGCTTTTTAAAGGAATGGAGTTTATCTTTAATCACGTTGATACTTCTGATGTTACTGGAAAAACCTATTTGCCGATTTTTATCAACGAATCGGTTTATGACGTTTATGGAGATAATAAGCTAAAAAAGGTAAAAGAAAATCTTACCGGAAATAAAATGTCTGGTTTCAATGGAAATCAACAGATTTTATCTTTCGTTAAAGACCTTTATTCTGACTATAATATTTACGACAATCACCTGAAATTCTTTGATAAGAGTTTTACTAGCCCGCTTTCAAGAACAGGAATCGATGTTTACAATTATGTTTTAAAAGACAGTGCTTTTATAGATAAAAAATGGTGCTACAATATTGTTTTTTATCCTAGACGTAAAAACGAGTTGACTTTTAAAGGAGATTTTTGGGTTAACGATACCACTTTTGCGATCAAGAAAATTAATATGGGTGTGACGAAAAGCGCCAATATTAACTGGGTAAAAGATATTTATATTGAACAGGAATTTGAAGTAGAAAACGATTCTGTTTTCCTTTTGACGCGTGATTATATGATGTCTGATTTTGCTTTAAATAAAAAAGAAAAATCAAAAGGGGTTTATGGTAAAAGAACCACTTTATATCGTAATCATAAATTCAACATTCAGAAGCCTGAGAAGTTTTATAAAGAAGAAGTAAACTTTATTGATAATGCCGTTTACGAACGACCGCCCGAGTTCTGGGAAGAAAATCGTTTTGAAAAGCTAAATAAAGATGAGCAGGGTATTTATAAAATGCTTGATACACTGCAGACAGTCAAGCGATTTAAACAGCTGTATAATCTGGTCTCTATTTTAGGAAGTGGTTACATCGAATTTAAAAACTTCGATTACGGGCCTATATTTTCAACTTTTGGATACAATGAAGTCGAAGGTCTAAGGTTAAGGGTAGGAGGAAGAACCTATTTTGGGCCAAATGATCCATGGCGTATTCAAGCTTATACCGCTTACGGATTTGATGATAATAAATTCAAATACGGGGTTTCTGGAAAATGGATGGTTGACAAGAAAAACCGAGTTATCATTTCTGGAGGAAACAGGCGTGACATTGAGCAAATTGGTGCCAGTTTAACCACTACCAATGATGTTCTAGGAAGAAGTTTTGCCTCTTCGGCCCTGTTTACGACTGGAAGCAACGGGAAACTGACCAATATTAATTTGAGTAACATTTCTGTAGAAATGGAGCCTAAAAAGAATTTTATTGTCTCGGCAGGACTTTCATATCGAACATTAGAATCGGCATCGAAGACCTTTAGTTTGGATTATTATACAACTTTACCAACCGCAGCAAATCCAGCAGGTGTTGTAGAAAGTATGGTAAAACAATCTGAGGCTAATATTCAGTTTGAGTTTATGCCAAACAGAAAAACGATTGGTTATGGTGTAGAAAGGAGTTTAGTTGATAGTCCTTTTAGTCATTTCTTTGTTAATTTCAGTTACGGATTAAAAGGAGTTTTTGATAGTGATTTTGCTTACGAAAAAATTCAAGTTTTCTATAGACAGCCAATTATTATCGGGCCTTTAGGAAGAACAAATATCACAATCGAAACAGGAAAAACTTTTGGTACAATTCCGTTAGGTTTGATGAGCGTAATTCCGGGTAACCAGACTTATTTTACAATTGAAAACACATTCAGTAACTTGAATTTCTATGAATTCGTTACAGATCAATATACAACCTTGCAGTGGAATCATGATTTTGGAGGAAGATTGTTTGCCAGAATTCCATTCATGAGAAAACTGAACTGGAGAGAGTTTATCGGAATTAGAGCCGTTCATGGAACTATTTCTGATGCCAATCGTGCCATTAATGCTTCGGGATTACCTTATAATGCTCCTGAAAAAGTGTATTGGGAATATAATGCAGGAATTGGAAATATTTTTAAAGTTTTCCGTCTTGATTTCTCTTGGAGAGGAAATTATCTAGATATGCCAGATGCACACAAATTTGCAATTAAAGGATCTTTCGGGTTTTATTTCTAATTGTATTTTAGAGGCAAAGGTTCAAAGTTACAGAGTCGCAAAGGTTTAAAAACCTTTGCGACTTTTTTGTGTTTAAATATTTTTTTTCACGCAGATTTTGCAGATAAAGCAGATTTGATATTCTTTAAAATTTTTAATTTATCTGCTAGATCTGCAAAATCTGCGTGAAAAAAACTTAGTGACTTGGCGTCTTTGCGAGAACTAATTTCATTTTTCTTATTTTTGATTTACTTTCGAAATCTAACACCATGCAAGAAGCCATCGATTTTTTAACCAATAAAAATTCTGTATTTCTAGAAATTATTGAAAAATACGGATTGCCTCCAATTCCAAGACGTCCTCCTGGATTTGAAACTTTGGTTTTATTAATACTTGAACAGCAAGTTTCTATAGATTCGGCGAAGGCCACATTTTTAAAAATCAAAGCGTACAAAACTTGCAATCCCGAAAATATGGCTGTTTTGACTGATGAGGAATTTAGAAATTTGGGAGTAAGTCGTCAGAAAACAAAATACATTAAGATTTTAGCGGAAGCGGT
>NZ_DHEI01000089.1:3408-28540 GCF_002399805.1 Flavobacterium sp. UBA4854 | reverse complement strand
TTTGTATTCTGTCAGCTCTTTTGGAAGTTTTCCTGTTCCAAACTTCTTAAGTTGCTCTACTTCATCAGAACCTAATTCAGTTACGATATCAAAATATTCATTTGCGGTAACCGATGCATAACTTGGTCCATATTTAATGTGAGAAACTGCCAAATAACATAAAAAACTTAAAAGTTCTTTTTCATTTTCCGTCAAAATTGTCTTTGGTAGATTTTCTTCTGTTTTAGAGATGTTGGAATTACCTTTTTTGACTCTTCCAAAAGTATCAAAAACCAACTTTTCCGTTTGTTTTCCAAGTGAATAATAATAACTATCAAATCCGTTTAACTTTCTTAATTTTTCAAAAAATGAAATATAAAGCTCTTTTGAGAAAGGTCTGGTTTGAAAAAAATATTCAATAATTTTATCCAAAAGGAATTTTTCTCCCGAATCTAATACATACGGATTCGGATATGCTTTATCAATTTTAACGGTATTATTATCAATCGCTTCAATGAATTTTTCTAAAAGCGCTTCGTTGCCTTCTATTTTTACTAAATAATTTAATTCTCTCATTCTTTTATTATCGTTTTTTAATTTGATTACTCTTCATCATCCTCATCATATTCTTCATCATCAGATGAAAGATAAGACCAATCAATATCAACAAGATCAAGAATAGCATCAAATCGTTCCTGATCGCTTGATCCAATAAAAGCTCCAGTACAATAGTTTTCTTGATCGAATGACAAACTGATTACATCATAAAAATCATCTGTATATACCTTTTGATTTTCTCTACTGATGTTAGGAACAAGTGTATAATTTTCTTCTACAAACTTTACAATTTGCGAGTCAATTTCTCCTAAGTAATTTCCATTAAATTGAAGTCCGCCCAAAGTACCGTTGAAAACAGCCATTAGCAAAAAAAAGTCTTCGATTGTCTTAGTTTCAATCTCCCAATCTGATTTTTCAATTGTATCATAATTTCCATAAACTGGCGGGTTATTCAGTTTTAAATCTTCCTTTTTTATTCCCCAAAATGCCACAACCTGATTTTCTTCATAAAAAACAAGAAAATCATCATCAGAAAATCCGATTTCATTTTCAGGTTTGAGTAATCGGTTATAGGCATAATTGAGCTTTTCTTCTTTTCCTAATTCCAGATAATATTCTTTGAATTTTGAAGGAAGTTTTACATCTAAAGTTTTCTCAAGATCGAGGATTTGATCTTCTGAAAATCCGTAGTTTTCATTTTCAGACAGGTTGTAAAGGCGTTTAATTTTTCGGATATAATTCATGTTAGGCTTCTATTTTATAGGAAGTCAAAAATAAACAATTAATTACAAGCTTGCAATTACTTTATAATGATAATCCTACTTTTAAACAAAAGCAATTTCCGAAAATTAAGGTGTATTTTCTAGTCATGTTTTTTTGACTAATTGACTTGCGATGATATTCGACTCAACTTTGCAACATATTCATAAATCGGAGAGTACCTTTTTTAAAATTACTATGAAAATACTGTCGATACTATTAATCTTGATTTGCAGTATAAGCTGCCAATCACAAACAAATTCTAAAATGACTGAAGAAAAAACAAATCCGTTATTATGCGATCCTGAAACTGGAATGTGTGAAATGCCTGCTGGCGAAAAATCGACTGAAAAAACTGCTATTTCAACAGAAAATAAGCCTGTAAAGATAATTTACTATACCGATCCAATTTGTTCTTCTTGCTGGGGAATTGAACCTCAGCTTAGAAAACTAAAATTAGAGTATGGCGATTATTTTGAAATTGATTACCGAATGGGTGGTTTATTACCCGATTGGAGTTATAACAGTGGAGGAATAAGCAAACCTTCTGATGTTGCACATCATTGGGATGAAGCAAGTTTGTATTACGAAATGCCAATTGATGGAAATGTCTGGATTGAAGATCCGTTAGATTCTTCATATCCATCGTGTATTGCTATGAAAGCAGCACAAATACAGAGTAAAGAAAAGGCTGTGAAATTTATGCGTATTCTGCGTGAAGAATTATATCTAAATAAAAAGAACATCGCCAAATGGGAAAACATTGTAGAAGCTGCTAAAATTGCTGGATTGGATGTTCAAAAACTAAAAACAGATTATGAAGGAGATGCAAAAAAGCTTTTTCAAGAAGATTTAAATCTAGGAAAAACTCTTGGAGTGCGGGGTTTTCCAACTTTATTTCTAGCAGACGCCAATAATAATCAGCTAACTATTTATGGATCTAAACCTTATGATGCTTATAAGAATGCTTTAGTGGCTTTATTTCCAGATGCTAAAGCGAAAAAGTTTGAGAATAAAAATTCATTATCAATTTTTGAAATTTATCCAACATTGGCGCCAAAGGAATATGCTGTTATATTAGATATTTCAGTTAATAATGCTAATATCATTTTAGAAGAATTATACAACAAAGGAAAATTGAATAAGAAAGCTATAAAAAATGGGATGCTTTATATTAAAAAATGAAGCAATTTTGAGTTAGAAAAATAATCTTTTAAATGCAAAAAAAAGAAAGCTGTAAAGTTCAAATTTCTTTACAGCTTTTTATTTCTTTAATTTCTTAAAAATAATCTATTCAATAAATTCACAATCCTCAAGATTATCTACACTTGACGGTTCTGTCAATTTGAAAGTAATTCCAATGCCTAAAGGATCACAAATACTAAACTTTCCTTCTGTAAATCGAATCATCCATTCATTTGAATTTTCCCAAAAAGTAAATTCTGGTAGATTAATAGGTAAAATACTTTCATTAACTAAGAGTTCTTTTTCATTTTCTTGTATCTTATATTCTTTACTATTCTCTATGAGTGTATGTTTAATAAATACTATAGATTTTTCTAAATATTCATCAATATTTAAAATTATATTCTCAACAAATTGTATAGTTTCTTTTGATAAATTTTTCTCTTTTGTAAAAATGTAAACTGGAATTTTTTCTATAAACAAATCACTGGAACTACACACGAAACCTATCCAATAAAAATCATTGTCTGGTCCATTGTATAAAGTTAAGCTACCAAATTTTGCTTCGTGTATTTTTACATTATTATCCATTAAATTTTAGAATTATTGAAGGAGTTCTTTAAAAATATACTCTTTATCATATTCTATTTCAAAAGCATTCAGTTGTTTCTGGTATTCTTCTAAAAAAGTTTCTTTTTTATGATGCTGTTCTTGATTTTGGATATATCGAATGACATTCGGAACATGACTTCTTGAATATGAAAATGCGCCATATCCTTCTTGCCATGAAAAATCGGATGACAATTTTTGCTCTTTAATCCATTTGCTCGTTTCGGTCTTTACATTTTGAACTAACGCAGAAATGGATTGTGTTGGACGCATTCCTATAAAAATATGTATATGATCTGGCATGCTATTAATACATAGCATTTTATGATTATTGGATTGTATTATACCGGTAATATATTGGTGTAATTTGTCTTTCCAATCCTGTGCAATTAATGCTTTTCTATATTTGACTGCAAATACAAATTGTATGTGCAATTGCGTGTATGTATTTGCCATTACCAACCAAACGTTCCTACGGAACGAAAAAACATTAATCATTTAAAGTTCTACCGACGAGATGTTCCTAACGGAACATTTACCTTTTGCTGATACAAATTTTAAAAATGCATATGTTTAGCTTGACTCCCAAAAGTCTAAAGAGTACTAGTTTAGGACAAAAAATATGTTCCGCTAGGAACATCTCATCGGTAGAAAAAAAATGTTTGCGTGATTATCGTCCCGTAGGGACGTTTGATTGGTTTATTAAATTTCCCTCAAAATCAAATCGCTACAACATCTAGAAAATGACAATTCAAAACAAAAATGTTCCGCTAGGAACATCTCATCGGTAGACAAAAAAAATGTTTTGTCGAGTTTCGTCCCGTAGGGACGTTTGATTGGTTTATTAAATTTCCCTCAAAATCAAATCGCTACAACATCTAGAAAATATCAATTCAAAACAAAAATGTTCCGCTAGGAACATCTCATCGGTAGACAAAAAAAATGTTTTGTCGAGTTTCGTCCCTTAGGGACGTTTGATTGGTTTATTAAATTTCTCTCAAAATCAAATCGGCCACAACATCTATTGCTTGATTGATAATATTTTCTGGCGTTCCTTTAAATTCATAACGTTTGGCTATTTGTTTTTCTCCAAAAATAATGTGTATAAAAATAGTCCCTACTGGCTTTGAATCGCTTTCGCTTCCTCCTGGCGTTGTAAGTCCTGTTAATCCAACACAAATATCAGAATTAACATAACGGTAAAAATTCTGTGCCATTAACTTGGTGACTTCTGCAGATTCGGCACTATGCTGTTCAATTGTTCCCCACGGAATCTGTAATAAATCTTCTTTCATAGACGAATGATAACAAACGATTCCCCCTATTAGAATTCTTCCAGAATTAAAAACCGTAGAAAACTCATAACACATTTTACCTGCAGAGGCGCTTTCTGCAAATGCTATCGTTAAGTTCTTTTCTATTAAAGCCTCACAGCATGCCGTTACCTTTTCTGATGCCATATTCATTCAAATTTAATTGCACATTGATTTCATATCAAATGTAAATTGTTCTCTTATAGTAAACTTACATAATTTCTTACAATATTTACATTATAAGTAACTGTTAATTATGCAACTATAATGCTTTTTTCTATAAAACCTCCCTTCTATTTACGTGTTAAATTTGTAATTCCAGCATTTTAGAAAAATGCCATGAAGTACAAGCCAATAATTAAAGTTAAAGCCTAAAAAATTGCATCAACAGAAATGTTGCAGAACGTGAATACAGTAAAAACTGTAAAGAATTAGCAAGTCTTCAATGCGAAGATTCAATATTAGAAAAATAACAAATCAAAAAAACACTATTATGGAAAAGCAACACAACCATGATTATGGTCAATTTGATCCTGATTATATCGAACAAAGCACGCTTGTTGACGGTTCTTATTCTAATGAAGATGAGTTTAAACAAGTGCTGAAAAAACACGATAATCGAGAATTTGGCGAAAGCGATCCTGATTATTACGAACAAAACACTCTTATTGATAATGACGATTATGCTCGTGATGAAGATCCGTATCAATATCAAGAAGAGTTTATTGAAGATCCTTCTCATTTACAAGGAGACTTTGAAACCAATATTAAAGCAGAAAATATTCCGAATCAAGAAAGAATTGTCAATGAAGATGATGACATTACGAATGACGGAACTCAAGACGATTTAAATGATGAATATGATGCCGATTTAGATTACGAAAATGAGGTAGAAAAAGATAGTGATTTTGACAAAGATGAAAATTTAGATGACTTTGACGCAGAACATTATCCAGAAAATCATCCGAGAGAATAACGAAAAAATATCGTAAATTGTAATGCATTAATCATGACTTTAGCTGATCAAATTGTCTGGCTTTTTATTCTCGCAATTCCAATTGCCTGTATTAGCTGGACTGTAACACACGAGGAGATTTTTAGAGAGCCTCATGAATGGTGTGTCAGACATTCTAAAAATGACAGACACATTTTATCCAGAAAGTTCTTTTATCTCTTTACCTGTGAATATTGCTTTAGCCATTATGTTACAATTGCCTTTCTGATCATCTGCGATTATAAACTTTTGTTAAATGATTGGAGAGGGTATATTTTGGCAGGGTTTTCTCTAGTTTTTATGGCAAATGCTTATATGAGCCTTTTTGCACTTTTACGCCAAGCTATAAAGAAAGAAAAGGTTGAAATTGAAAAAATTGAAAGCGAAACTGACAGCGACGACAGTAAAAAATAAAAAAATAGTAATTAAATAAGTAAGTATAATTAAAATAAGTTGACATCATGGAGAATTTAAATTTTATAGACCCATTATTACACGGAATTAAACCTGAAAGTAAACCGTTAAATCTGTCAGTAAAACAAATGGTATGCGCTGGTGTTGGTGTTCTTTTGGCATCGGCAGTTTTGAAAAAAACGGGACATAAAAAAGCAAGTGCTGTTGTAGGAAGTCTTGCATTGCCAATTTTAGCATCAGCTTGCTATAAAAAATACAATCAAGTTAGTAAAGATAAAATAGATGCTAAATCGAGCAGCGGTATTGAATACAACCACTAATCGTTTATAAATAAACTATCATAAAAAAAAGAGCGCTCATCTTAGATAAGCGCTCTTTTTTGATTCAATTGATTTAAGAAATATTTCCCTCGACCCAATTTAATGCTTTATTGAAATCTATTTTTTTATAACCACGAAACTCACCTGGAACTATATAACTAAATCCGTTTGTAAAAGAGATAATTTCTTCTGTATCGGTAACAATTGCAGCCCTATTCCACTTTCCTAGATGCTTAAGTCCCATAAGTCCGTCTTGCAACCAAGCTCCCGGCGTAAAATTTTTAATATCGGTATCTAAAACCAGCAAAAAATTAATTTCATTGATTTGTTTTACCAAATGTTCAACAGCTGGAGTTACAGCAGTTACAAAATCTTCTTTTGTCACTTCTGCCAATGCTCTAAAAGCAACAATATTATCTGTGGTGTCAATTTGATGTATCATGATTTTTTACACTTTTTGAGTTATTTAATAGCGTTTTATTCTTAAACATTTTCAGCGTGTTTTTCACTAACTCAAATATACTCATTATCAATCAGATAACACTTATATTTAACTATTCGTTTATTATATTTTTTTAAGGTTCAAAGGGACAAAGCTGTTAAGAGACAGAGGTTTCTTTGATTGTGAAAAATTCTTTGTGTTAATACATTACTATACGGCTTTCAAAAACTTTGTCACTTTGAACCTTTGCAACTCTGAACCTTAAACAAAAAAAGCCTGCTTTTTTTGAAAACAGGCTTTTTGGAAAAAAATAAAAAAAACTAACACACAAATTTTAAAGTTTTTAAGTGACAAAGTTTTTTATTGCTAAAAAATTCATTGTAAATATTTAGTGCTAGATTTACTGCTTTACTTTGTGCCTTTGTCACTTTGTTACTTTGTTACTCTAAAAAAACAAGCTTAATTGTATCCTTGGTTTTGTTTAAATTCTTTAGTCACATCTATTGTTGACTGCGGAATTGGGAATACTCTTCTAAATGGCTCTGAAGCTGATTTTGCTGTTCCTGGAAGATCAAATTTCCCGAAACGGATCATTTGTGGTCTTCTGTACAATTCCCAGTATAATTCGAAGCCAATTTCATTATATAAAACCGTTTGATCGATTGAAGTCAAAGCTTTTCCTGCTACGCCTCCGTACAGAGATTCTCTTTTTCTGCTTGTACGCAATTTATTCAAATCTTCCATAGCTTGACCTGTATTCCCTTTTCTGAAATAAGCTTCAGCTCTCATTGTATAAATTCCTCCTAAACGGAATAATGGAATATCAACATTACTGTTTCCGTTTCCTCCTTCTGGATCAAATTCATATTTAAAAATACGCGCTCCTTGATTGATTTCGTTTTGAGCGAAAACGGCTTGAGCTGGATTTTTGAAAGTTAAAGAAGGCGTAAAATCCATTCTTGTTGTTGTGCTTTTTTCCATAACTAACGGAGAAACTTTAATACGTCCGTTTATCATTTCTAATGAACCAGAAGACAATAAGATTGGACCGTATTGTAGTCCGTATTGAATTCCTCTATTAAAGTGAAACCAAGGTAAATTGGCACTTTTTGGTACAATGTCTGTTGCAGGAACACTAATATCTGTTCCATCATTCATAAACCAAGTTCCGTCTCCATATTGGTATTTTTGTTGGAATCTTGGGTCATCGTGATTTCCATCCCAAGTTGCAAAAAACTCAGGAGTTGTACACGCTGCATTTGTTCCTCTATTTGCTGCAGAAGTTCTTTGGTTACGCTCCATACACACATAAGCAAAACTGTTTGAACCGTTTCTGATGTAATCTATCTTTTGAGAAATCGCAAAAATCAATTCTTTTCCTTTTTCATTGTCTCTTGCGAAGTTTTTGAAGTAATCGCTTTCTAAAGAATATTTCCCAGAATTAATTAGCAATGAAGTATAATAGATAACACGATCCATATCTGTTCCTGTACCAGTTACAGCAGCTTCAGTAAAATTAAAGCTTGAAGATGCATTTAAACGATCTTTAAAAACAGCGCGATTCAGATACATCTGCGCTAAGAATCCATACGCGGCTTCTTTTGTAAATCTACCGTGATGCGTTTGCTGTGTTCCCATTTCTGCCAAATCTGGCAATAGAGCTTCAACATCTTTTATCAATTGATCAATTTGCGTATCAGCTTTTAAAATCTGCAAAGGCGCGTTCGGATTCATCGGATCTCTGTATGGAGCTTGTCCGTACAAATCTAAAGTAGTGTATAAATAATACGCTAAAAGTCCTTTCGCTTCCGCTAAAAATAATTTCTTCTCTGCAATTGAACTTTCTTCTACCGATTGAATTGCTGTTAACGAACGTGTAATTCCGTTTGTCAATTTATTCCAGTTATCCACTACAATCGCGTTATCCGATTTCCATGTAAACTCGTGCATGTCTCTCCATTTTCCACCGTCTCCCCAGTCACTTCCTCGCGTTGGCAAGATTGCTTCATCTGTAGTGTATTCTTGCAAAGAGAAAACACCTCCGTGATCTACAAAAGTTCCGTCTCCTAAACGGTCGTAAGCTGCTGCAAGAGCCCCAGCCGGATTTGAAGTATCTTCTCCTAAAACCTCATCCAAAACAACTTCGTCAAGGTTAGTACAGCTTGCAAAAAGCCATATAAAAGAAAATATCGCTAATGTTTTTATATTAAAAATTGTATTTGTCTTCATAATAATTATAGTTTTAAAGTTGCTCCAAAACTGAATGTTCTAGAAGTTGGATAACTTGCATAATCGATACCGATAGATTGGTTTCCTCCGTTTGATTTCGGACTGTTGATTAACGGATCGTAACCTGTATAATTTGTAATCGTAATTAAGTTCTGACCTGTTATGTAAAGTGTTAATCCGTTGATCCAGTTTAATCCTTTTAAGTCAAAATTGTAACCAATACGAGCTGTATTTAATCTAATGAAATCTGATTTTTCTAAGAATAAAGTAGACAGGATTGGTGAGTTTGTTGCATTTGCTCCAGACTCATAATAACCTGTTGCTACGTTTCGGTCTGATGCCAAGTTGTTAATATTTAATGCATTCAAACCTGTATTATTCAATAAATAGCCACCTGTTTGTCCTATGATAGAAAACGAGAACGAAAAGTTTTTGTATCTCATGTCACTGTTAAATCCGTAGTAGAAAGTTGGCAATGCTCCTTCAATAATAATTCTGTCGCTATTATCAATTTTACCGTCCCCGTTTTGATCTTTAAAGATATTTGCTCCATTTGCATCAAAACCAATGTGCTCCAATAAGTAGAATGAACCAGCTGCATAGCCACTTTTGTAAATATTAGCATTTACACCAGATTGTCCAGGACCTGAAATTGTTCCTGTTAAGATTTCTGAAACCGGAAGATCTTGAATTTTATTATTCAAAGTCGCACCATTCATATCGATATTCCAAGTAAAGTTTTTAGTATCTACTATTTTAGAACCTAACATAAACTCGATACCTTTATTGATAATCTTACCGTCAATATTAGTCCAAATCGTAGTTGTTGGACTCAACGCTTGAGAAGGAACATTTAAAATTGCATCGGTTGTTGTTTTATTGAAATAATCTAATGTTCCGTACAATTTATCGTTCCATAAATTAAAATCTAAACCAACGTTATACTGCGTTACAACTTCCCATTTCAAATTAGGGTTTGGCGTTCTGTTTACAGAAACTCCGTTTACTAAATTTAAATCATCATATAAATAATAACCATCAGCTCCAGCTAAAGAGTAACTTGCCTGAGTAATTTTATTTTCAACTTCTTGATTTCCTGTTTGACCCCAGCTTGCTCTTAGTTTTAAATTATTTAAAGTAGAAGACTCTTTTAAGAAACTTTCGTTAGCAATATTCCATCCTAAAGCAAAAGATGGGAAATAACCATATTTATTGTTTTTACCAAAACGAGTCGATCCGTCGCCTCTCATAGAAGCTGTAACCAAATATCTGTTGTCAAAACTATAATTCAGCCTTCCAAAATAAGACTGCAACTCGTTTTCCTGCGCATAACCTGTTGTACCAGATTGTGTTCCTTTAAATCCAGGATTAATTGATGGAGGAACTCCTTCTCCTTGATCAGAAATTCCATCAATGCTAAAACTTGTTCCTGATCTTTCAAATTTTTGATATGAGAAACCAGCCAAAGCTTCGATTTTATGTTTATCTAAATTTAAATTGTAAGTCAAATAATGTTCTACCAAAGAGTTTTTAGAATCTAAATTATTCTGAACATATTTTCCTTTCGGATTCAAATCTGTTAAGTTTGGAAAAATAGTTGTGTTTCTTTCTGCCATCGAACGGTCAATACCAATATTTAATTTGTATTCTAATCCGTCAATAATTCTTAAAGAAGCTTCTAAGTTTCCTAAAACTCTTAATGTTCTCGTTTGATCTTGGTAAATGCTCAACAAATATGCAGGATTGTAATGTGCATTCATGTTGAAATTGGTGTAGTTTCCATTCGCATCAAAAACCGAACGTGTTGGATTTGCCATCAAAGTATGAACGATCAATTGTCCGTTAGAACCACCATCATCACTCGTAGGAACCCCATCATCTTTAGTTTCACTTGCAGTAAGATTCATTTTTACTTTCAAACGTTTGTTATCTAAAAATGATTCCGCAGCGTTAATTCTTCCAGAAAGACGTTTGAAATTACTGTTACGAACCACACCTTCCTGATCCATTTGTGCAATCGAAGCATAATAATTTCCAGTTTCTGTTTGTTTAGAAAAAGAAAGCGAATTGTTTTTAGTTATAGCACTTCTATAAATTACATCTTGCCAATCTGTATTTCCGCCGTGATCAAATGCTTTGTCTGTAATTGCATTTCTATATTCGCTTGCGCTTAAAACATCTAGTTTGTTAGCCACAGTCGAAACTCCCATATAAGAATCAAAAGTTAGTGTTCCTTCACCTTTAGACCCTTTTTTAGTTGTTACCAAAACAACTCCATTAGAACCTCTTGCTCCATAAATTGCAGAAGCCGATGCATCTTTCAAAACCGTAATCGATTCGATATCACTTGTATTCAAAAAGTTCAACGGGTTCTTAGCAGAAGAAGTTCCAAAACCTACATTACTTCCAGAAGGGCTTACATCATCATTTGACAACGGCACACCATCGACAACAAATAAAGGTGTACTTCCGCTTCTAATAGATCCTACTCCACGAATTGTTACATTTACTCCCGCTCCAGGCTCACCGCTTGTATTTACAACACGTACACCAGCCACTTTTCCTTGCATTAAATTATCTACCGAAACGTTTACACCTTGTTTGAAACTTCCTGCTTCCAATTGTGTAACCGCACCAGTAACATCTTTCTTAGATTGTTTACCATAACCTACAACCAAAACCTCGTTTAGCTCAGCTGTATTAGGCTCTAGTTGAATATTCATAAAACCAGTTTGTACAGCAACTGTTTTGGTTTTATAACCCATATAAGAAATGTCCAATGTTTTTCCTTCTCCAACCGTAATTTCAAATTCTCCATCAAAATTTGTAACTGTTGAATTTGAAGAACTTGTTTCTGATACTGTTGCACCAGGAATTGGCACCTTAAATTCGTCAACAACTTTTCCTTTTACTTTAATTCTATCAACTGCTTTTGCATTTATTGCTTTTGGCGCAGCTGTTTTTTGAATTAAAATCAGTTTTCCACTAATGTTATAATTGAAATTTGCTTTTTGCGAAAGATCATTCAAAATTGCAGTAATAGACTCATTACTATAATTTACCGTATAAGCTGTATTATCAGCAATTACAGCTTGTCCGTAACTAAATTTGTAGTCGGTTTGTTGCGTTAATTTTGAAAAAATAGAAACCAGAGTAGCTTTTTCTATTTTATTTGCTACTTTTGAATCTTTTAATAAATTAGTTTTACTGTAGCCACTCTGAAAGGCAAGTAAAGCCAGGACTAAAAAGACAAAACTCTTTAGATTTAAATAAGAAGGTTTAAAATACATGATTTAAGTAATTGTTTTTACGATGCTTAGTTATTAATAGCAGTTGTTCCAGCAACTGCTTTTTTTGTTTTTAATCCACTTTTACTACTTCGCCATAGACTTTGAATTTTAGGTTTGTGATATAATTTATTTGTTCCAAAACATTTTCTAATGTCGCGTCCTTCTTAATGAATACCGTTAACGGCGTTGCTAATACGTGTTCGTTGTTATACTGAAATGAAACTCCGTATTTATATTGTAAAATGGCAATAACCTGTTTTAAAGTAGTTTGGTCAAGTGTTACATCTTGATTGTACCAATTCACCAAAAAAGCTTTATCGGCAACTTGTTTGGTTAATTTTTGGCCTTCAAACAAAGCTTCTTGATTTGGCACTAAATCTACACTCTGCCCTTTTCCAGAAACATTTACTTTTCCGGTTACGACAATTACCTTACAGTTTAATTTTGATAATTGAATGTGAAATGAAGTTCCGACAACTCTGGTTTGTATTTCGCCAGAATGAATAATAAACGGGTGCTTTTTGTCTTTGGCCACTTCAAAAAACGCGTTTCCTTTTAGTAAAGAAACCGTTCTTTGATCGCCTTCAAATTTTTCAGGATACTGAAATGATGAGTTTGCTGCCAGATAAATTTTCGAACCGTCACTTAATTGGATAGATTGGGGAATCGATGACGTTTTAAATGTGATTTGTTTTTGGTTTAAAACATTTGGTCTCAAGAAAAATCCTAAACCAAGCAGAAAAAGAATGCTGGCAGCAGCCATATATTTTAAATAAGGACTGAAAGATCTTTTCTTTCCAATTCTTATCTGAATTTCGTCGTAGATGTTTTGAGATTCGATTTCTGGGTTTCCCATAAGATCATTATCCCATTTTGAATTTTGATATTCGTCGAAAGCAAAATCATGCAATAAATTTTCTTCTGCCGATGAAGTTTTTCCTCGCGAACTTTTATCCAGCAGATATTCTAAACTATGTTTAATTCTTTTTATCATAATACTTATTGTTATAGATAAGTACCAGAAACCAGAAATCGTACTATTGCCGAATATTATGAAAACATCAAGCGAAAGTTATTTTAAAATTTTTGATTGAAAATAATTAATGGAGCCAGCCAAACCAAGTCTTTTAAGCCTTCTCGAAGTTGTTTTACAGCTGATGAAATCTGATTTTTTACGGTTTGTTTTGAAATTCCAAGTTCGTCTGCAATTTGATCAATTGTCATGTCTTGAAATTTATACATCAACAAAACCTCTTTTCTTTTCTCTGGAAGTTTGTCTAATAAAGAATAAAGCAAATCCATCACTTCTGGATCAATAGTCGAAAAATTATCTATAATGTAGTCTTCGAATTTTTCTTCTAAAATTGTCTTATCAAAACGATTGTTCTGATAATGTTTGAAAACCTGATTTTTTACTGCACGAAATAAAAAAGGTTCAATAGCATTAATATTCAGTTCTTCTTTTCTTTCCCATAAATCCACAAAAACATCCTGAACAATGTTCTGCGCCAAGTCTTTATCCTGAGTCATCGTATAAGAAAACGCATTAAGCTTTTTCCAATATTGGTTATACGTTTTTTCAAAAATTTCAGGATTATTCATATACTAATTACAGGCTTTTTAATATCGTAAAATAATAAAATGAAAACCCAATGTTTTTTGCGTCAAGGTTATCTTTAAATTAATAAATAAACACGTTTGTTGTAGAAATACTACTTTTTTAAAGCAAAAGAACGAATCACTTTGCGATTTCTTTTTTTTAATCTAACACACAAATCGGCTTCAGATTTTAACTTAGTGCCTTTCAAAAAATGCAATTTTCTTTTGATGCGTCCCAGTCAACAGTATCAATTACATTTTAGAATTATGAAACCATTTTTTTTCACTTTATTATTTGCAGGAGCTTTAAGCGCTCAGGCTCAGAACGACAATCTGAAAATTAACCAGATTCAGGTTATCGGATCGCACAACAGTTATCGTCATGCGATTGAAACCGATTTATACAATCTTATCCAAGCTAGAGATACCACTCGTTCTCTTAAAGGCTTGCAATACACTCATATTAGCATTACCGATCAATTAAACAAAGGCTTACGCAATCTGGAAATTGACATTTTTGCTGATGCGAAAGGCGGAAAATATGCACACCCAAAAGGTTTGGATATAGCTAAATCTGAAGAAGTTTACGACCCAAACGGATTAATGAAAAAACCAGGGTTTAAGGTTTTCCATATGCCAGATATCGATTTTAGAACTTCTGCTTATACTTTCGAAATCTGTCTTCAAGAATTAAAAAAATGGTCGGATGCTAATCCGGGACACGTTCCTGTTTTTATTACTTTGGAACCAAAAGACGGAGATGCGAATTTCTTAGGTACAAAACCAGAAGATTTCACAGCGGCAGTTTTTGACGAAATGGACAAAGTAATCCGCAAAGAATTAGGAAAAGACAAACTGATCACGCCAGACATGGTTCGCGGAAAATATAAAACTCTCGAAGAAGCGATTTTAAATAACAATTGGCCGACTTTAAAAGAAGCTAAAGGACGATTTTTATTCTTATTAGATAACAACGGCGCAAAAAGAGATTTGTACGCATTGAATCATCCGTCCCTTAAGGGACGCGCCGTTTTTATTAACGCAGAACCAGGAAAACCAGAGGCTGCAGCTTTATTCAGAAATAATGCTGAAGATTCGACAATTGAAGATTTAGTAAAAAAAGGTTACATCATAAGAACCAGAGCCGATTCTGATACCAAAGAAGCCCGCGCCAACGATTACTCGCATTTTGAAGCCGCAAAAAAATCTGGAGCACAAATCATTACAACTGATTATTATCTGCCAAGCACTTTCTTTAATTCTCCATACCAAATTAAGTATGATGATGGAAGTTATGTTCGAAATAATCCTGTAACGACGCCTTAATTTTTTTTGAGCCGTTTTATTTAACCGCAAAGTTCGCTAAGATTTTTTCCTTAAGGTTACGTTCATAAACGCAAAGTTCGCAAAGCTAGATATTAAAGCTTTGCGAACTTTTTATTTTATAAAATCTAACTTAAAAATTAAACTTTGCGTAAACCTTTGCGCTCTTTGCGGTTAAAAAAAATTTACTTCAAACTTTTAACAGCACCACTTTTCAAATCAACAGAAAAATGATCTGCTGGAACTTCATGCATAAATTTATTGAAGATAATTAAGAACAGCTTCATTTGTTTTTGAAGTGGTGTGTCACTTGAAAGATCGGCTTTAGCACCTTCTAAAAACAAATCAGATAATACTTTATATTGTTTTGCTCTTTCAGCTCCAACATCGACAAGAGCCAATTCGTCTGCACTTCTAAAGCGATAAAAATCAATTAAAAGATCATTTCCTGTCCAATTGAAATCTGTTTTTTTAAGTTTATTTTTAATTAAAATCTGTTCCAATTTCGTCTCCGCTTCTTTCCATTCTTTTTGAAACTGCTCTCTATTTTTCAAAATAAAATCAAAATCTTTATCTGATTTAATGTTCGCTAAAACCAATAAATCTTTCGCTGAAACATTCAAAATAAAATCTTTAAAAGCAGAAGGCCAATCGTCTTTTAAGAAACGAAGACGTACTAATTCCTTCAAATGAAAATCGGTAAAATCATGATAATTTTTAGTCTTTAAAATAGCTGCATTCCAAATATCTTTTGTATTCTGACTTTCTAAAAACTGATATTCCATTTTATACAAATCGAAAAGTTCATCATATCTCGGAACATTATCGATTGTAATAGTCTGAATATCGACTACATTATCTTTCTTTAAAGTCAATAACTTGTAAGCCGGAATGTAGGCCGCAAGCGAAGGAGTTTGAATATTAACTAAGGTATTTCCTTTTGGAGAAGTTCTCACTCCTGTATCGTTAATATGCATATGGCCTCCAAAATGAATCTTCAATCCAGCATCTGCAAAAACTTGTGCCACTTTTTCAACTGGAACTCGGTTTAACTGCCATTTGTTTGGCCCAAGCAATTCTTTTATTTCCGCAGAAGCGTCATCATTAAAATCGATCATCGGAAAGTGGCTAAAGGCAACTAAAGTTTTTCCGTGTTTTTTGGCTTGATCAGAAATAGCAGAAACCCAATTAATTAAATGTTTTTTGTTTGAAAGTACATTATTATATCCTGTACTAGCCTCAGCATAACTTTTTGAATCTTTAGGGTCGCCATCGGTCTTCTTCGGAATGTAGACGTTTCCATCAATTGCCATTAACCAAAGTCCATCAACCGGTTCAACGACATAACTAACATCTGGAACTTCATAACCTGGCGCAACTTCATAAACGCGATTAGCTAATTTTGCACTTTCTAAAGCTTTATCAAACGTATAACTTTCACTAGAATAATTTGAAAATGGAGTTGCCCAAAATTTATTTTTCTTGTTCGGATGAAAACCAAAATCTTTCAGATTATCGGTAATTTCTAAATAACCCATTTTAGCAATATCGGCGGTAACCACTATAGGCTGTTCGATGGTGAGATTTGGCGCATACATGCCGTCTTTGCTATAAATGGGTTGGCTTTTACCTTCTTTCCCTAAAAAATCTTCTTTGCCAGATTCTTGTGCAAAAGGTCCAACTGGATCATGATTTCCTGTGGTAATGAAAAATTCTATGCCGTATTTATTTGAATATTGTTCTAAAATTTTAGCTAAACCGCGAATGTGAATTGGCTGTCCGTCATCGGTATAATCACCTGGAAGTGCGACATATTTGATCTTTCGCTTTGCGATATCATCTAAAGCTGCTAAAAAAGCAAAATAGTTTTCATTAAAAATTCGAGTTGAATGCAATTGCGATGACATGGTTCGTACCAAAGCATATTGATTTGTTCTTGGATTTAGAACGCCTTTGTAATCTGAATCTGAAAATCTGCCAAATAAATCCTGCAAATGAACATCAGATAAAAATGCGATTTGTGTTCCGTTTAAATTCTTTGTTTTTTGTGCCGAAACAGAACTATTAAAAACAACAAAAACAGACACTATAAAAAGTGAAGTAAATTTTAATTTCATAGGTTTTAACTTTAATAAATTGGGGACACTTTATTAGAAGTTTTGGAGCTTTTAATCGAACGCAATTTTATCGATTTAAACCTAGAATCAGTTTATGTTAGTGTTATGGAAATGATAATGTTTTTTTTAAACCGCAGTTCTTATAGCTATCAAGATTGCAGATAAAAAAAGGCTGTCCAAAAAGACAGCCTTCTTAACACATTAAAACCTAAAAATTTAATGCATCTAAAACCATTATGGCAAATGGGTTATGATTATTTCTTAATAAAACGTCTTACGGTTTTGATTCCGTTTTTCTCAACCGAAATCAAGTAAATACCGGTTTTCAAAGTCGAAACATCTACACTATTGTTATTTACCGTTTGAGATGAAACAGTTGCTCCTCCTTCAGTATTAATGATATTTACATTTCCACCCGAAACTTCTGCCGTAAAAAAGATTTCACTTTCTGTTGGGTTTGGATAAATTTCTAAACTTGCAATAGACTGTTCGGTAGCTGGTGCAGCTGTTCTTGCCGTTGAACCCGATTTTGTAATTCTAAACCAGTTTATATTAAAACCAGTATTTTGAACATAGATTCCGAAGTTATATGTTCCAGCATTTACGTTTACAGTTTGCGTAATCGTCTGCCAGTTTTGCCATCCTCCTGTATTGGGTACATTTATAGCTCCAAGCTGAATAGTTCCTGCATTTAAATCAGATGATAGTCTTCCGCCTGTTACAGCACTTGCGACACGATATTCAATTTGATATGAACCAGAAGTTGGAAAATTAATATTATAATACGCCATCCAATCGCCCGTATCGCAATATCCAACATTTAATCCACCGCCTGTATCTGTGGTTGCTTCTGTTTGAACACCACTCATCGCGTTATAATTTTCTGCTTGAATTAAAGTTCCTGTTGCTGGCGGATTACTTCCTGTAATAACCTGATTAATGGCAGTAAGCAAAGATTTAGAACCTGTAGCATCTTGAGACAGCTCCCAAATCATAACTCCCGCCGCATTTTGAATCGCAAAAGTTGTTTTTTGTTTGATAGTCGGAATTCCGTTGTAATAAATTGTGTTTCCAACTTGATCTAAATTTTCAGCACCTGGATATTGCGCTACGATATTGGCATAAGAAATTCCCTGATTGGCAGAAGCTCCAAAACCATATCCATAAAAAGGAAGTCCAATTACAGCCTTGCTTGCAGGCAATCCCCTTCCTGTCCAATAATTAAATTGATTAACCGCCATGCTGTAAGGAGAATGCTGTCCCGGGCTGTTTGGTGCCCAAGGCCCCGTTGCATCATAAGCCATAATATTGATCCAGTCGTATGCGGCAAAAGTAGATGAAGGTACATTTGCACCACCATATCCTTCTGAAAGCGCTGCCGAAATCAATTTGCCATTGGCATGCAATTTATTCGCTAAAGCAATCACAAATCCTCCATAATCGCCATTAATAGCTGGCCCTTCTAAATCGACATCGACTCCATCAAAATTGTGAGCAACAACATAATCGTATATTTTCTGAATGAAAGCTGTTCTGTTTGCTGGTGTTATCAGATTAAAATAATTGTCTCTAATTGCTCCTCCTTCAGAAACGGCACCGCCTCCAAGAGAAACAAAAACTTTTATGTTTTGTGCATGTGCGGCATTTATAATTGTATTGCTTCCTGAATTAAAACTTAAATATCCGTTTGCATCAGGATTTTCAAAAGCAATATTAATATGCGTTAATTTACTGTATTGAATGGTACTTGAAAAAGCATTTAAATCAATCCAATTGGGAATATATGCGATTACTTTTTTTTGGGCTACAGAAAAATTAAAAACACCCAATACTAAAATAAGAATCCATTTTGCCGACATTCTTGTGTAGTTGTCTTTCATAGTGATTTGTTTTAATTTGTAAATTATGGGGATATTGAAAAATTGCAGGTTTCAGATTTTGATCTAAAACCTGCATTCTTAAATTATTTTTTAATAAAACGCTTAACCGTTTTTGTACCATCTTTATGGAAAATAACAAAATAGATTCCAGTTCTAAGACGCGAAACATCAATGCTGTTATTATTGATTTTTTGCTCAGAAACTAACGTTCCTGTCTGATCTATAATACTTATTTTTTCTCCGCTTACAGATGTGGTTACAAAAAGAGTATTTTCTGCTGGACTTGGATATACGTTCAATTCTGTTGCAGTAGGCTCTTCTTCTGCTATAGTTTCAGTTGCAGCCATTTTTGCTGTTCCTGCTACTTTTGTAATTTTAATCCAGTTGATATTCATTCCTGTATTCTGAATGTAGATTCCGAAATTATATGTTCCTGCATTTACGTTTACAGTCTGAGAAACAGTTTGCCAATTTTGCCATCCGCCAGTGTTTGGAATATCAACATTTCCTAAAACTACTGCGCCAGCATTTAAATCAGAAGATAATCTTCCGCCAGTCACGGCACTTGCTACACGGTATTCAATCAAATAAGAACCAGTTGTTGGAAAATTGATATTATTATACGCTAACCAATCGCCTGTTTCTGTATAACCCACATTTGAACCTCCGCCAGTATCTGTAGTTGCTTCAACTTGAATACCGCTCATTGCTGAATAATCTTCTGCCTGAATTAAAACTGAAGTTTGAGAACTTGTAGCAGGAACTAATTTCCACTGTCCGCAAGTCTGATTGTTATTGTCCCATTGCTGCACAATTGCTCCAGAAGCTGTACTTGCTCCTGCAACTTCAACAATTCTTCCGCTATGACGGGCAACAATTTTATAATAACCATCACCTGTAGAAACCAGAATAAATTGCTGATTTGTGGTCGCATTGTATGGATATTGCTCTACTCTTGCACCATTAGCTTTATTGAAGTTATTAATATCCATTGACATGCCGCTGTGGTTTGCAATGATTTTATACATTCCGTCTCCTAAATGCGTAAAAGTAAATTTCTGATTGTTTCCAGAATTTAGAGCACCTTGATTAATTCCTGCTCCGTTTGACATACTAGAATTCCAAACATCCATATACAAACCGCTGTTTCTGTTTTGAAGAAAGAAAGTCTGGTTTCCTAAAGTTGTGTTTCCGTTTGCAATAACTCTGATTGAACTTACTTTATCGTTCCAAGTAGCATTCAAACAAGTATTATCAGAATTAATTACGGTTGAAGTTCCGCCGAAATTATCATCTTGATATAAAATTGCTTGATAACCTTGTGTAATTTTTAGTGAAGAAATATCATCATTTAAAACTCCTAAAGAATTTAAACGAGCTAGATTGTAATCTCCAATGGTTAATCCGCCAGAAAATCCAGTGTAATTGCAATCTTTGTAAACTGTGATTACATCTGTCGTAGCTGGAACTGAAGGCGTCGTAAGTCCGTAATAACCTCCAAATGTAGCAATAACTTTTGTTGGCTGTGGCGAATGAAGTGATGGCGACTGATCTGCAACATCATCATAAGCAAATCCGTAAGCTAAATTATCAATATTAATTCCTGGCAAATGCCAGAATTTAGAATAATGATTTGTTGGATTTACTTGATAGAATTTCGATGCATCGTACCAATTTTGCTGTCCTGGATTTGTGGTTGTTGTATTGACAACATGACGATTAATCGCAGCTGTTAATTGCGACTGAATTACAAGATCTAAATCTCCGTCAACCAATCTTCTGTCCAAAACACCTTTTCCTTCCAAAGCTTCTTGAGTTGTTGGTCTGTTTTGAACACGTCCTGTTCTTCCAACAAAAGCACCAGATTGTCCAACCATTTCTAGTTGTTCTCCAATAACTCTCCCTTTAAAAACTCCTGCATCTCCTGCGTAGAAAATCAAATCTTCATTTTTGTATTTGTTCCAAATCGCATCGATGTATGATTTTAAATAGTTAGCGTATGGTCCAGATCCTTCCGCGTAAGCTGCTGTTTTAGAAGGTGCAGTAATTTCACCTGTTGCATCGTTGACACAACCTTGAAATTCTGCTGGAACATTCGCTTTAAAAGCGGCAACAATATCAGCGTGTTTTTTCAAATCACCCACTTTCTTTTGGTAGCCGTTTGCACCAAATAATTCCAATCCCATTGGATATTTGTATGAATCGACTCTTGTTGGATTTCCGAAAAAACCGTATTGATTATTAGTCAATTCAATCATTTCATACAAAATTCCCTGATTCGGATCTGTAGCATTTTGCGGATTTGGCGATGCATATCCAGAAGGAGCTCCGCTTGCGCCAAAAAAGTAAAAATACAATTGCGAACCTTTAGATATAAAAACTCTACATCCTGCAATTAAAGGAAGTGTAAAGGTCTTATTTGGAATTTCGCTCAACTTAGTAAAACAAGCTGCATACTTAGAATTTTGTCCCGGTCCTGTATTTCCTCCATAAGTTGGCCCAGTAACTGTATTGTAAGAAGCGCTCATTGGCAAAACCTGACTCGTTTTGGCATTTACCCAAACGTGGTTTCCTGTTGTATAATCGATACCGACAATTGCAACATATAATTCGCTGTCAGCAAACGTCGAATTATTACTAATCGTGAAAGGTACAGGCCCTTGAGCGTGTATCAGGTTTGAAAACACTAGAAATAGTGTCATCAGAAAAGAAAATCTTTGAAGTCTAATTTTATTCATATCTAAATAATTTTGGGGTTACGCAAATAAGTTTTAAACCAAAGCCATTTTCAAATGAATGACTAAATAAATCCGTCAGGTGCAATTGGTATGCCCTCCTTAAATTGCACCCAACAGATTTAAAATTATTTCTTAATAAGCTTTTTAGTCCAGCTTTTTTGATCTGATTTGAAGTTTAGAATGTAGATTCCTCTACGAAGCTTACTTACGTCAATTACGCTTTCGTTTCCTTGAGGTTTGTTTTCTAAAATTAAAGTTCCAGAATCGTCGTAAATCGTGATGATTTTATTATCTAAATTTTCAGGAGATGAAACTTGAATATAATTAGTTGTCGGATTTGGGTACATGGCAAAAACAACTTCTTCTGCCTGCGGTTCTTCAACAACATTCATGGCCATTCTAGCTGTAGAAGATGATCCATATGCTTCGATTTCATACAATGAATATCCGTACGGAGGCAAAGCTTTCGCGTTACATAAAATTCGAATATATCTTCCTGTTCCGCTTACCGCTAAATCATCTGTTCCTCCATCACCGGCAGTTTGATTGCTTACTGTTTCACTTTCTGTAAAAACATTATCAGTTGAAATCTGCACTTTGTATTGCGTTGCATAAGCCGCTTCCCATTTTAAAACCACTCTGTTAATGTTGTAATTGCTTCCCAAATCGACATAAATCCATTCAGTCGCATTAGCAAAAGAACTCGCCCATCTTGTCGTTGTGCTATCGCCATCTGTTGCTTTATTTGCAGAAAGGGTAGGATTCTCTTCTGTAGAAGCTGTTGCTGTTTTAGCTAAAGCTAAATTCACATTCGGATTTGCAGTTATATTTCGAACAGTTACATTGCTGAAAACTCCTGTTGTTAGAGTTCCGTTTGCGTGAGACGTAACTGCCATTCCTACATAAATAGTGCTAGCCATTGCAATCGTTCTTGGCGTTCCTACTTGTGTCCATGTTGTTCCGTTATCTGAAGAATAAGATGTAAACACATTTCCAGATCTTACCAAACGAACCCATTTTGGAGTCGCTCCTGTTGTAACCTCTGCTGTAGTTACTCCCGAAGCAGTATCACGAGTTAAAAACTCAATTCCTGCTGCTGCGCTTGCATCTGTCATGGCGTGTTTTGATGTTGGCGTAAGCGTTTCACGGAACATTACTCCCGCTTTTGCATAAGTATTTGTATTGGTTAACGAATTTACTTTAGCAATAATTTCTGCATCTCCAGTAATAGATTGATTTACAAATTGAAATTGATCGCTTGTATCCCAAATATCATTTCCTGCTCCTTTGATGGTAAAAGTACCGTTAGAATGTGTCGCTTCTCCCGCTGGAGTAACTGCTCCTAAATCGGTGCTAATCCAAGGCGAAGGCAATCCCGCTGGAGTTTCTGTAGAGACTAAATTTAAAGCTCTTAAATTATCAAAATAATACGTGTTCCCAGAATTTGTTCCTGGTTCAAATAAGAAAACAAAACGATTTACTTCACTGTCTGCAGTTGAAGCATCTGGCGAACTTGCATAAGTAAAAGTTACTGTATGCCAAGCGTTGGTTTGTTTTACAACTCCTTGATAAATACTATGTCTTCCAACAGGATAATTTGCTGGAACTGAAGCGCTGCTTTCTGCTTGCCAAGAAATAATAGATCCGACTGGTGCAGAAGTGTAAACGTCCATTGCGAACTTTTTAACTCCACCTTTAAAATCTCCAATATTGGCTATTGTAGTATTAAATGAGAAATTATCATACAGTTCTGTCGATTTGCGAACGTATTTTCCAACATTCGAAGAAGTATTAATTCCGCTTGCATTTGGGTTTGCTGTGTTTGCCGTATACGTTCCAATTGCATCTCTAAATGTAATATTGTGAATCGTCTGGTAATCTTCATAAATTACACCTTGCGTAAATGTATCTGGAAGTTTAGTCGAGCCAATTCGAATATTATCAAAATAATACGTATCAGCTGTGTAAGAACCCGAATTAAATAACAAAACCATTTGGTTTACTGCCAAATTTGAAGTTCCTGCATCTGGACTAGAATTGTAATAGAAAGTCAATGTTCCCCATTGATTTTGTTTGGTTGTAATCGCTACGTAGGTACTATTTCTTCCTGTAGGATAATTGGCTGGAAGTGATGTTGCACTGTTTTCTAAATTCAAACTTACCACTGTCCCAATTGGTGCAGAAGTGTACACATCAATCATAATTTTATTCGTCTGATTTTTCAACAAACCAGCATCCTCAATCGTACTTTGTGTATTGAAGAAAAGCACATCATATTGCTCAGATACATTTCGAACATACTTCGCGACATTTGCAGAAGAATTAACCGAATTTGTCGCAGGATTTGCCACAACAGAATACGTTCCAGTTGTTGTTCCTTTTATGATTTTATTTACTCCGTCGTAATTTTGCAGCACGTCTGTTGCAATAATTGGCTTTTCTGGCGCTGCTTTTGTCAGCAGATTATCGAAATAATAAGTCGCTCCAGAATTCGAATTTGATTCAAAAAGAAGTACCACATTATTAATTGATAAAGCACTCGTATTTGGGTCGATTATTTTTTCAAATTCAAACTCGATTGTTTCCCATTTGTTCTGAACTGTAGTCGTCGCTTTAAAACCACTATGTCTACCTGACGGATAATTCGTCGCAGTCGTAACATTGCTGTTTTCTAACTGCATCGAAATTTTTGTTCCAACTGGTGCAGAAGTATAAATATCAAACGAAAGTCTTTTTCTTCCGTAAACATAATCATTCGCATTAGTAATGGTTACATTTCTGATGTTCAACACATCATACAATTCGCTTGAATTTCGAACATATTTTCCAACCAAAGCCGAAGTATTAATTCCGGTAGCAGAAGGATTCGCTACAGCTTCGGTCAAAACTCCAGTTTTTACAGGATACAATACATTTCGATTGCTTTGAAAATCATCATGTATTTTTTCAACAGGCAATGCTGGTTCGGTTGTTACTGCCAATTTGTAGTTATTTACATTACAGCCTGAAACTGTCGCCGTTACCGAAACATCTCCTCCAGAAGTTCCCCAATTTACAGTAATAGAATTTGTTCCCTGCCCTGATGTAATTGTTGCTCCAGCTGGAACAGTCCAATTGTAAGTCGCACCCGCAATTGCATTTACAGAATACGTTTTACTAGTTTCGTTTTGGTAAACTTTGTTATCGCCAGTTACCGCATATTTAAAACTGCCATCGTAAACACGAACATAATCGACCTGTAATTTTGCTGGGAAATCGGCAGGAATTGGCTCTACTCCTGCACCGTTAACTCTCGTATAAGGTGTTCCGTAGCTTCCAACTGCGAGATTCAAAATAATATAAAAATTGTTGTCATTAAAAGGCCATCCGCCGTTTACAGTTGT